>JALONX010000222.1 GCA_025454695.1 Chloroflexaceae bacterium | reverse complement strand
TTTGCACATGAGAGCCGCGCCCTTGAGGGCTACGGCGAGCAGATATACCCGTTTAATTTCTTAAAGTTCATCAGCGTGTTTTGGGCTTTCAGACGCCGATTTCATTCGGTGGCTGGAGCGAGGCAAAGACAAAAAGACTTAATGCACGGACTACTCAGTAATCTGTAAATAAAGTATTTCCCATAAAGTCTCGTTGTCACCCCGACCGGCGGGAGGGGTCTTCAGCGCAGTGCCATGCAGATTCCTCCCGCTGGTCGGAATGACAATGTGGATCGTTGCATACAAAGAAACGTCGTTGATAGGCGACTGATTCGTCTGTCAACGACGTTTTGGTGCAGTGCATCGCTATGTCACCCCAACCATCGGGAGAGGTCTTCTATTTTCCTGTGTTAAACTTATGAGTTACGCATCACGCATTGTGCATTACAGTTCATTCTTCGCGGCTCTACGTTTTTCTCCGGTCATACCTCAAGGCTACGTTCTTCAAGGGGTTGCGCCGCCTCCCGCAGGCCCACCAGGCGCAACGCGGCCATGGCAGCAGCCTTCCCCTTTTGCGGCAGCGATGCAGCGCTTTCCCACACAAAGACGCTGCTGGTGTGCTGGGCAACTGGCAGGCTGGCGAGCAGCGTGCCGGGGCTGCTGGCCTGCACCAGGCGCTCTGTTCCATGCACAGCCTCGCCAAACACGCCATAGCTGCGGCGCTCGCCGCTGCCACAGCCGCCGGTGTAGGCCAGCCCTTGATGCACGCCAAGCTGAAGCCCTCGCATCCATGGCAGCTGCTGCGGCAGCGCCAACAGCTCCTGGGCCGCCCGCACCGCCCGTTCGCCATCGGTGGCGGTAGCATTGGGCATGCCAAAGGCCATCAGCGTGCTGGTGGCTTTTGTGCTGGCAGCTAGCTGCAACAGCACACCACCGTAGGGATGCAACAGCTGTTGCAGCTTACGCACCAGTCCATCCAGCAGGGCAGTTGCCCCCGCATTACCATCATAATCCATCCCGCTGAAACGCAGACCGAGCAGCGTCACATGGCGGACTTCGGCAGGCGGCTCGCTCAGACCGACCTTGAGCGGCTGAGCTACAAACGGCAGCAGCAAGGGGCGCACCTGGGGCAGCCCCAGGCGTGGCACAGTGAGGGGGGCTGGCGGCACATTCGCCGTGGCCCACAGCGGCACAAGCGCATAGCGGTTGGCGCTGGCCGGGTCAATCCGCCAGATCAGCCGCTGCACCCGGCTGTCAATCAACTGGGCCGTTTGCTGGTCAAGCACGATTTCACCAGGTGCAGCCAGGGCCTCGGTGGCCAGCACCCGGTCGAGCGCCGCGCCCGCCAGCAGATCGAGCTGATAGACCGCCGGATCGCCGACCAGCAAACGGCGCACCGGGCCAGCCAGCAAGGCCACCTGCAAGCTAAGCGGGAAGCGTTGGCCTGAGTCGAGGGTGAAGGCACCGGCAGGGCTAACGGCTTTCTGCAGATGTTGGGCGCACACCACCGCCCGCAGCGCCGAGGCCAGTGGGCGCAACACACTATCGTCAAACCAGCAGAGCAAACTGTCGCCGGAGAAATGCACAACGCTGCCACCAAAGCGGTGGATAGTGTTCACCATGTGGTTGTAGAGCGGCGTGGTATGGTGGAGGAGCGTTTCAGCGGCCTGGCGGGCGGGCTGCACCTGGGGCAGCGCCTCGATGAGTGGGGAAAGACCAACCAACCTGGCGTACAACAAGGTTCCCACCGCCCGTTCGGGCAGCGTGGTGCCGCTGGCAATGGCAAGTGCCCGGTCGCGGGGCAGATACGAATCGAATGACATGGTCGTCACCCATTTTCTACATGCTGTTATGTCGTTCATGTTGCATAGCGATGGAGGTGGAAATAGAGTATAACATAATACTCATACAAAGTGAAGACCTATAGCAAAATCGAAAGAACTTGAAAGTACTTGACGGTTTTCGAAAATCACGCTATACTATGAAAACCATTCTTAATTGTTATAAATTCTCGCACTACGCCTGGCCATACCTGCGAATCTCGTAGACATGGCAGGCCGATGAACCTGGCGTACCCCGGCCAGGCTACAAGCTGCACCTGGGCTGATATGAGCGACATGGCCACCGAACTGGTTCCACCAGAACTACGACGCGACCAGATTCTGGCCCTGTTGCAACGGCATGGGCAGATGACCGTGAAGGCCTGTGCTGAGCAACTTGGCGTTTCAGAAGTCACCATTCGCAGCGATTTTGCCTTGTTGGAGCGGGACGGGCTGCTGCGCCGAGTGTGGGGCGGGGCCGTGCTGGAACGGCCACTCTGGCCCGAAGGCAGCTTCGCCACCAGGCTTAAAGAGCGGGCCGCCGAAAAGGAGCGAATCGCCCAGGCGGCGGCGAACCTCATCACCGATGGCGACACCATCATGTTAGATGCCAGCACCACCGCCTACGCCATTGCCCGCCAGTTGAGCGAACGCCGCAACCTCACCGTCATCACCAACGGCATGCACCTGGCCCTGGCCCTGGGCGCACACCAGGCCATCACCACCATCGTGGTGGGCGGGCAGGTGCGGGGCGAAACGGGGTCGCTCACGGGCACGCTGGCCGAGGAGATGCTGGAACGGCTGCATGCCAGCAAGGGCTTTTTTTCGGCCCGTGGGCTGACGCTGGCCAAAGGCCTGTCCGAAAGCTCCATCCCCGAAGGGCTACTCAAGGCAACCATGGTGCGCCATGTAGATAGCGTCATCGCCGTGTTAGATAGCAGCAAACTTGGTAACACCGCTCTCACCAGCTTCTGCCCGGCCTCCCGCATCCAGCGCCTCATCACCGCCGGGGCCGAGGCCGCCGCGAAAAGCGTGGCGCTACGAGAACTCTTCCCGGTGGATGTGGTGTGATTACGAGTTACGAGTTACGAGTTACGAGTTACGAGTTATCGGTTCCGTCAATCGTCAATCCGCCTGCCCTGCCTGCCCTGCCGTTCGTCAAGCTCACGAACCGCGAAGCCGAAGGGAGCTTGTCGAAGGGTCAATCGTCAATTGCCATGCATTCTTCCCAACCACAACCAACGCTGCTGCTACGCGGCATTACCAAGCGCTTTGGCAGCACTCAGGCGCTGGATGGCGTGGGACTCGCCATGTATCCGGGCGAAATTCATGCCCTGCTGGGCGAGAATGGAGCCGGGAAATCCACCCTGATCAAGATTATCACTGGCGTCCACCAGCCCGACACGGGCGAAATTCTGTTGGACAGTCGGCCCATTCGCATCGGCAGCACATTGGAGGCCCAGGCCCACGGCATTGCGGCCATCTACCAGGAGCCGATGATGTACCCTGACCTGAATGTGGCCGAGAACATCTTCATCACCCATGCCGGGCGGGGGCCGCTGGTGAACTGGCGGCGCGTGTACCGCGAGGCTGAGTCCATTCTGGATCAGCTGGATGTGCAGCTGGATGTGCGCCAGCCCGCCCGTGGCCTGACGGTAGCCGCTCAGCAAACGGTGGAGATTGCCCGCGCTATCTCGCTGCGGGTGCGGGTGCTGATTATGGACGAGCCGACGGCAGCTCTTTCGGCCCACGAAGTTGAACAGCTCTTCAGCCTGGCCCGCCGTTTGCGCGAGCAGGGCGTGGCCATCCTGTTTATCTCCCACCGCATGGAGGAAGTGTTTTCCATCGCCGACCGGGTGACGGTGTTTCGTGACGGGCGGCTGATCTCCTCCGCGCCCCGTGCCGAGGTCACACCAGAAGGTGCCATCCGCGACATGGCGGGCCGCACGGTCGAGCAGTTGTTCCCCCGCAGCAACACGGTGCAGGAAGAAACCCTGGTGCAGGTGCGTGAACTCAGCAAGGCGGGCGTGTTTGCCGATGTACACTTTGAGGTGCGCAAGGGCGAGGTGTTGGGCTTTGCCGGGCTGGTGGGGGCGCGCCGCACCGATGTGGGCCTGGCCCTCTTCGGTGTCGAACCTGCCGATAGCGGCGAAATTCTGCTCGACGGGGTAGCTCGCCATGTGCGCAGCCCTAACCAGGCCATGGCCCTCGGCATCGCCTACGTGAGCGAAGACCGACGGGCGCTGGGCCTGTCGCTGCCTATGGCGATTTCGGCTAACATTACCCTGCCGACGCTGCGGCGCTACCTGAGCGCCCTGGGGCTGGTGCGGGGCCAGGCCGAAGCGGCGGAGGCCGAACACTACCGCCAGCGTCTGGCCATTCGCGCCCCCTCGGTGGCGGTGGAGGTGGGCAAACTTTCCGGCGGCAACCAGCAGAAGGTGATGCTGAGTAAATGGCTCAACACAAAGCCGCGCCTGCTCATCCTCGACGAGCCGACCCGTGGGATTGACGTGGGTGCCAAGGCCGAAGTTCACCAGATGATTGACGATCTGGCCGCTCAGGGCATGGCGATCATCCTGATCTCATCGGATTTGCCGGAGGTGCTGGCGATGAGCGACCGCGTGCTGGTGATGCGCGAAGGCCGTCAGGTGGGCTTGTTCAGCCGGGCCGAAGCGACTCAGGAGCGCATTTTGGCGGCGGCGATGGGCCAGGCGGGTGGGGAAACAGTCGCATGAATGGACTCAGACGCTGGCTGCGGCCCGAACAGCTCCGTGAGCTTAGCCTGCTGGCCTTGATTATCGTGGCCCTGCTGATCTTCGGCATGCAGATTGAGAATTTTCTGAGCGCCCGCACCTTCAACCGCATCGCTGCCAGCGTGGCCATCATCGGCGTGGTGGCGGTGGGGCAGACGCTAGTGGTGCTGACGCGGAATATTGACCTCTCGGTGGGGGCGATTGTGGGCTTTACCGCCTATTTTATGGGTATGCAGCTGCACGCGAACCCCAGCATGCCGCCGCTGCTGGCATTGCTGCTGGCCTGCGCCGTCGGCGGGCTAATGGGCCTGGTCAACGGGTTGCTGGTGGCCTACGGGCGCATCCCAGCGATTATCACCACCCTGGGCACGCTGGCAATTTACCGCATGCTGCTGGTGAACTACGCCGATGCCCGCACGGTGACCACCGACATGGTGCCCGCCTGGGTGCCGGGGCTGGCCCAGGCCAACCTCTTTACGCTGGGCGATTTTGGCCTGCGACCGATGGTAGCGCTGGCGCTGGCGGTGGTGCTGCTGTTTCAGCTGGTGCTGGTCTACACCCAGTTTGGGCGGCGGCTCTATGCCGTTGGCTCCAACCCGGAAGCGGCTCGCTTTGCCGGGTTGCCCGCCCGCCGCACCGTGCTGCTGGCCTTTGTGTTGTGCGGGGCGCTGGCCGGGCTGGCGGGCTTTATGTTTCTGTCGCGTTTTGGCAACATCACCGTGGTGGCGGGCCAGGGCATGGAGCTTCAATCGGTGGCGGCGGTGGTGGTGGGCGGCGTCAACACCTTTGGCGGTTCGGGCACGGTGGTGGGGGCGCTGCTTGGGGCTGTTCTGATTGACTTGCTCGGCCAGGGACTCATTCGCTGGCTGGGCATTTCCGAATTCTGGCGCGATGCCATTCTGGGCCTGCTGATTTTGCTGGCGGTGGCCTCCGACGCGCTGATTCTTACATGGCTGCGGCGCTTCTGGACGCCAAAAGAGACACGGCTGGGCAGGCCGAGTGAGTCTGTCGGCCCAACCAGGGAGCGCCGCCATGGGCTTTAGTCTGCGCCGCCTGCTAAGCTGGGAAGGGCTGCTGCTGCTGATTCTGCTGCTGGTGGTGGCCGTGAATGCGCTGCTGTCGCCAGTCTACCTGGGGCTAAACAACCAGGTGAACCTGTTTCAGCTTTCGATTGAAAAGATTATCGTGGCCCTGGTGATGACCTTTATCATCATCAACGGTGAGATCGATCTGTCGGTCGCCTCGGTGATGGGGCTGGCGGCATGTGTGCTGGCCTACCTTTTTGAGCGGGGCGTGCCGATGGAGCAGGCGGTTGTGGCGGCGCTGGCGGTGGGGGCGCTCTGCGGGGCCTTTAACGGCTTCTGGGTGGCCTACATAGGGCTGCCGTCGCTAGCCGTCACGCTCGCCGGTCTGATTGGCTACCGGGGTGTGGCTCGCATTCTTCTGGAGGATCGCTCGATCACCGGCTTTCCCGAATGGTTCAACAGGCTGGGCCAGCAGCCCATCCTTGGCCCGTTGCCGTTGGCAGTGGTGCTCTTTTTTGGATTGTACATGATCGCCCTGGTGGTGTTGAACTTCTCCGGCGTGGGGCGGCTGGTGTATGTGGTGGGCAACAACCGCGAGGTGGCCCGCTACTCCGGCGTGCGGGTGCCCCGGCTGAAAATGGGCCTGTTTATCGCCTCTGGGTTTATCGCTGCGCTGGCCGGGGTGCTGCTGGCAGCCCGCCTGGGCGCAGTGCGGGGCAACACGGCAGATGGCTTTGAGTTGGATATCATCACCATGGTGCTGCTGGGTGGCGTAAGTATTTTTGGTGGCACTGGCAACCTGTTTGGCGTGGGCCTGGCTATTCTGATCATTCTCAATATGCGCAATGGCATGGCGCTGCTCAATGTCACCGGCAACGTCCAGACCGGCGTGGTCGGGCTGCTGCTGATTTTCTCAGTGCTCATTCCAAACCTGGTGCAAGACGGGCAAACGCTGCTGCAACGCCGCCGCGCCCGCCGAAAGGAGGTGGAGCTGAAGGTCAAAGCAGGAGATTAGCGGTTGGCGATTGGAGATTCATTGTTAGACAAGGTTGACATCAGCTTTGCCATATGCGGCAACCGTTGTGCGGACGTTCGTTCGCGTATAGACCACGACACGGACGAACGTCCGCACAACGCATTGTGAAGTAGAGGATGTTCATCTTGAACCTTGTCTTAGCGATCAATGGCGTTCGCTGGTCTGTTTAACACAAAGGAGTTGCTACAATGAGGAAAGTCCTGATCCTTCCATCGCTCGTGACGCTTGTTGCGCTGGTGCTGGCTGCATGTGGTGGCCAACCAACCGCCGCGCCCGCGCCCACCGCAGCCCAGGCCCCGGCTGCCACGGCAGCGCCCGTTGCCACCGCAGCGCCCGCTGCGACTCAGGCTCCTGCCGCCACCGCAGCTCCGACCAGTGGCGGCGTCATCAAGCTCGAACCGGGCAAATCGGCCAGCATGATTCTGCTGCCGAAGTTCCTGGGCATCGCCGTGTTTGACCAGGCCAATGAGGGCGCACAGGAAGCCCACAAAGAGCTGCAAAACCCGGCGGAGCTGAAGTTCACCGGCCCCACGGCGGAGAACTCGGTGCAGGGCCAGATTGAAGTGTTGACCAACGCGCCCACCCAGAAGGTTGCCGCAGTGATGGTTTCCAACAATGCGGGCGACCAGATTGCCGCCGCCGCCGAGGCGGCTCAGCAAGCGGGCGTCAAGGTGGTCACATGGGACTCGCCCATTCCTTCCGCCAAGGGTGAGTCGATCTTTGTGGCCCAGGTGGACTTTAAGGAAACCGGCAAGGTGATGGCTGACATGGCGCTTTCGATTATCGGCGAGGCGGGTGGCAAGTTCGCCATTCTTTCTGCCGCGCCCGACGCTGCCAACCAGAACGCCTGGATTGAGTCGATGAAAGAGGTGCTGAAGGACTCGAAGTATAGCAAGCTGGAGCTGGTGGACACCGTCTACGGCAACGACCAGTCGGAAGAGAGCTACAAGCAGGCCCTGGCCCTGGTGGACAAGCACCCGGAGTTGAAACTGATTATGGCTCCCACGACGGTGGGTATTGCCGCCGCTGCCAAGGCGATGACGGACGAGGGATTGTGCGACACGGTCAAGGTGTCGGGCCTGGGGCTACCCGCCGAAATGGCTGCCTACACCAGAAGCGGCTGCGCACCGCAGTTCGCCCTGTGGAGCTTCAAAGACCTGGGTTACCTGACCTATTACCTGACCTACGGCCTGGCCACTGGCCAGCTCAAGGGTACCGAAGGTGAGCAGTTCGAGGCCGGGCGCATGGGCAACTACACCATCACCAAAGACCCCACCCGTGACGCGGGCCTGCGCGTGCTGATGGGGCCGTTCACCGTCTACAACAAGGATAACGTGGATCAGTAGGCCCGTTTGTTTTGCCACAGAGGCACAGAGCACACAGAGGTGTGCAGATCGGAGACCGGAGACCGGAGCCAGAATGACAAGATGACCCTTCGACAAACTCCCTTCGGCTTCGCGGTTCGTGAGCTTGCCTGTCCTGAGGCATCGAAGGGACGAACGGCAGGGCAGGCTTGGTTCTCGGTTCTTCCAGCCCTCTGTGCCCTCTGTGGCAAATATAAGGATCGTC
>JALONX010000221.1 GCA_025454695.1 Chloroflexaceae bacterium | reverse complement strand
GCCCGATTGGGCGCGGCAGATCGCCAACGTCTTGCCCTTTCAGTGGACATTTGGCTTTCCGATCGAGGCGCTGGTGAGCAACCTGAGTCCCGATCAACTCCTGTTTGGCCTGGCCATGCAGGGCTTGTGGATCGCCATCGGCGCGGCGCTGGTGGCGGTGGTCTGGCGCGTCGGCGTGCGGCAGTTCACATCGGTGGGGAATTAGCAAGAACCGAGAACCACGAACCAAGAACCAGGCATAGATTTCGGTTCTCGGTTCTCGGTTCCTGGTTCTCTTAACAGGTGTTCTATGAACCTTTTCCGTCTTTCCTGGCTCTATTTTCGGGTTGGGGCGCTGAACGAGTTGCAGTATCGGGTGAACTTTTTTGTGCAACTGGTGCAATCGCTGGTGGCGTTGGGGGTGGGCCTGGCCGGGCTGGCCCTGGTGTTTAGCCACACCACTGATCTGGCGGGTTGGTCGCAGGCCGAGTTGCTGGCGGTGATGGGCGTTCACATTCTGATGGGCGGGCTGATCCGCATGCTCATTCAGCCCAACATGCAGCGGCTGCTGGAGGATGTGCAGGAGGGCAGCCTGGATTTCGCCCTGACTAAGCCGGAAGACTCGCAGCTCATCGTTAGCGTGCGGGAGATTCGCATCTGGCAGGCGGTGGATGTGGTGACGGGGCTGACCGTGCTGGGGGTGGCGCTGGCGCTATTGCAGGGCAGCCTCGGCCTCTGGCAGAGCTTCGGGTTTGCGCTGGCCCTACTCTGCGGCGGCCTGATGATCTACTGCTTCTGGCTGATGATCACCACGGTGGCCTTCTGGGTGGTGCGGATGGACGAAATTATCAACTTGTTCGAGGGCGTCTATGCGGCGGGGCGCTACCCGGTGGGCATCTACCCGGAGTGGCTGCGCATCGGGCTGACGTTTCTGGTGCCGGTGGCCTTTGCCGTGACCGTGCCCGCCGAAGCGCTGACCAACCGCCTCACATGGCAGACGCTGCTGGGGGCGGTGGGCCTAGCGCTGGCGCTGCTGCTGATCACGCGCTGGTTCTGGCGCTTTGGGCTGCGGCACTACAGCGGGGCTTCCGCATAATCTCTCGCAAAGCCTGTCCGGCTCCTGCCCCTCGACTGGCTCGGGAACCGCTTGACGAAGGGGAGGCATCGAAGGGCCGCAAAGCTCGCAAAGGCAGAAGAAAAAAGGATAGTCATGCAACTCTACCGTCCGGTTGGCTTACACGAATTGCGCCTGATCTACCAGAGTGGCATGCGAGCCTTCCCGCCGCGCCTGCCGGAGCAGCCCATTTTCTACCCAGTGCTCAACTTTGCTTACGCTGCGCAGATCGCCCGTGAATGGAATACGAAGAGCGATACGTTTGCGGGCTATGTGACCGAATTCGCGGTGGATGATGGGTATGTCGCCCAGTTTGAGCGGCAGATTGTGGGTAGCCGCATGCACGAAGAGCTGTGGGTGCCAGCCGAGCAGCTAGCGGAGTTTAATCGGCACATTGTCGGACTCATCACCGTTTCTGCGGCCTACTTCGGCCCACAGTTTCAGGGCTATGCGCCCACACACTTTGGCATGAAAGATATGAGTCCGGTTGAGCAGTTTAGCTTGCTCGCCCATCTGCTGGACTACAACGGCGTAGATTTCCTGATGGAGTCGTATGCCAACCGCATGGCTATTTTCCTGCACTTTCCCTTCTGGAAAGAACACGACTTCAGCGAACGTGACATTTCAGCAGCGCAGAAGGAGCGTGTGCTTGCGGCGCTTGCATCCACATGGCAGGAGCGCTTCCCGGAGGTTCGTCTGCCTGGGGCGACGCAAACACTGTAACCTATTGAAGAGCTTATCATCCCCTCATTTTTCCCCCTTGACTTTGACGTAGGGTAAAACTGTACCATAGGTGCATGCTACGTATTGGCGACATTGCAAAACTTGTGGCGGTCTCCACCAGAACGCTGCGGCTATATGCAGAACAGGGACTCTTTCTGCCCGAGGCCGTTGACCCGCACACGGGCTACCGCTACTACACACTACAACAGCTGCCCCAACTCCAGCGCATTCTAGCGTTGAAGGAGCTTGGATTATCCCTGGCCGATATTCGTCAGGCCGTGGATACCAACCTGGAGATGAACGCCATTCGTGCCCTGCTGGAAGCCAAACAACGGGAGCTTCAGGCCCATGTCCAGGAGACCCAGGGCCAACTAGCTGCGATTGCGGTGCGTCTACGCCAGCTCGACCTCGACGACCATTCACCCTACGACGTTATTCTCAAGCCAACGGCCCCCTGCCACACAGACCCACAGTGTGATGCCTGTGAGTCCATTGCTGCGCTCCAGGCTGGCACGGTGGTGATGCGCCCAAATATGGTTTCGTTGCACACACCCGTGCGGCAGCTACCGCCAAGCCTGGTTGGCAACCATTTATGTATGGTGTGGGATGAGCAGCTAGCGGCGAGAGAACGCCTGTGGCTCCCGTTTACCAGTGACCATGTCCAGCCAGACGCTGTGGGCGCAGCTACTATATTGCACTACGGCGACTCGACCGGCCTGTTCGCTGCCCACCGGGCGCTACTGAGCTGGATTGACCAACATCGTTACACCATTGCAGGCCATCTCCAGCAACACACCTGGCACTCGGGCAGCACAAGCGTAATCACCCTCAGTATTCCTGTCGCCCGGCAAGCATAAGCCCACAAGAGGCTTTAAAGACCACCATAGCACGGACAGCAGCGCCGATGTTACCGTTTCTTTGTGCCCAATAATTTGAAAACGGAGGAACAATTATGCCTTCTCGACTCCCGAAGTTGCTGCGTCTCATCTCAGTCATGGTGCTCGCCAGCGTATGCAGCAGCTGTAGCGGCGCAGCACCACCTGCCGCCGTGCCCCAAGCACAACCAGCTGTTGCTGGTATTTTAGCAGCCTTCGAGCAGTACCCGGTGGTGGCCCTGGGCGAAATGCACGATGTGCTACAAATGGGCGACTTGTATGTACAACTTCTCCGTCATCCTGCCTTTGCCAAACAAGTGGGAAACGTGGTTTTTGAAGCGGGCAACGCCTACTACCAGGAGGTGATTGATCGTTACATCAATGGTGAAGATGTGCCTTATGCCGAGGTACGCAAGGCATGGACGACCACGCTAGGCTTTGGCCCAGTAGCAATGGCTGCCATGTATGAGCAGTTTTACCAGGCCGTCCGTGAGGTCAACCAGCAGTTGCCACCAGAGGAACGGATCAAAGTCTGGCTGGGCGACCCGCCTCTTGAGCCACAGCAGCCACCCACCACTCGACCAGATCGGGATGCACATTTCGCCGGGGTGGTGCTAGAGCAAATTCTCAAGCCGGGCAAGAAAGCATTACTCATCATTGGTGCTATGCACCTGCTCCCAGCCGGTGTCAGTATCCCAAAACCGGGCGAACCCGGTGGCCCGATGATGGTACGAATCGAGCCAGGCTCAGGCGGGCAGCCCACGCTGATGCCCGTACCCACTGGTCAGCCAGTGCCAATGGAATCGCTCTCGAAGGAGCTGGTCGGCCAGATTTTGGAACGGAACTACCCCGGCAAAACATTTGTCATTATCACCCATTCTGGGTATAAAGAGGACGCCTGTAACCAGGTAATCGCTGGCTACGCAGCCTCGGTCACCACCCCGGCCCTTATCCCAGTCGCAACGCTCACAGCGTTGTTTGAACGTAGCGACTGCCAGGAATGGCTACCGTTGCCAACTGGTAATCCACGCTGGGCCAATGCCGTGCTCTATCTTGGCCCGCCAGAAACGCTCAGCATGTCTCCTAAAAAGGCAGGCGAGCCACCTCAACCCTACCTGGAATGGCTCAAAACGGTGCCTCAACCAATGTTGGTACCAAGGCCGTAGTTTAGAGGATTTATCCGATCGCCACCTCCAGTGGGCTTTTGGAGCGGTTACGTTTCTCTCACATCCTCAACCGCGTCGCTCGTATAGTTTATACAACGTTGGCTCGCGTAAAGTCGCCAACCTTGCCATAACCATGCACAAACCCGGCACATATGACGTGCCGGGTTTGTGTGTTCACCGCCCCAGCCACAACAGCCTGCCATGGTTCAAACGGAGAACCTACGGCGCGTGAGTCGCTGTGTGGTGAACGGTCCAGTAGCACGGAGATTAGCGATTGGAGATTGAAGATTGGAGATTGGTCATTCGTGCGCTAGCTCCAATCAGTTAACCCTCCGACTGCCGCTCCTTTAGATAGCCAGTTCTATCAACCTGGTTTATCGTGATTCTGTCACCCTGAGCGCAGCGAAGGGTCTTGGCGCGATCATGCATGAGATTCTTCGCTGCGCTCAGAACGACAGACGACGACGATCAGAGCAGATACGCTCCTACACCTCGGTAAAGGCGCGGGCCTGCTCGATCCACGAGGCGACATCCAGCTTTTGCCAGGCGGCGGGCTTGATGATGGCCAGCACCTGTTCGGGGGTGCAGGCCGCCAGGGCCGCAAAGGTGAAGATGCCGCCGTCATTCAGTTTTTTGGCATAAGAAGCGCCAATGCCATTGATGTCAGTCAGGCGGTCGGCAACGGGGCCAGCCGCCGGTTCAACGAAAGGGACTTCCACCACCTCCACCGGGGTGGCGGCTACGGGAGCCGTGGTTCCATTGGTGCCGAAAAATGCGCCGATACCGCCCTGCACGCCCGTCGTGACCAGTTCCTGCACGTTGTCGCCAAAGTGGCGTACATTGTTAAATGCTGTGGCGACGTTCTTTGTCGTCTCCTGCTCGAACTTTAGCAAAGGATTGTCGGGCGGAGCTGGATGGCGATACTCCTTCACCAGGGGAATAAAAGCCTTAAAGCCTGCCACAAACGGGTTGAGGTCGGAGAAGAGATGGTTCTGTTTGTAGAAATCCCGCATGGCCGCTGTGGTGGTGTCGGGCACAAAGGGCGCTACCATCGGCTTCACCACATAGTCGTAGACGACGGTGTTGAACTCAGCCGAGGTGACCTGGGCCTGCTGCACCAGCCGCTCTTCTAACAGCAGCGTGCGCTCGGTCACATCCACGCAATACTCCACTACATCCTGGGCTGTCCGCAGCGGGTCGAAGGTAACTGCTGTGTCGGTCATGTCCTTCCTCCTGGAATAGGTTGTGTCTATTAGATAACGTTGCGATCTCATCGGTTGTATAATAATCAAAGCAGTAACATAACAGTCACAAAGCAACGTAACTGGAGCGAGTACCATGGAACGAGGAACGAGGAACGAGGAACGAGGAACGAGGAGAATTAAACTGCGTACTGCGTACTGCGTAATTCTTGGGGCGTGAAACGTGAGGCGTGAAACGTGAGGCGTGAAACGTAATCCAATCATCTTGTCATCTTGTCATCTTGTCACCTTGTCATCTTGTCACCTTGTCATCTTGTCACCTTGTCATCTTGTCATCTTGTCATCTTGTCCATTTGGCTCCCGTCTCCGGTCGCCGGTCAGTGTTCAGGCACTCGTCACTCGTCACTCGTCACTCGTCACTCGTCACTCGTCACTCGTCACTCGTCACTCGTCACTTGGCTGGCCCCGGTCTCCGGTCTCTGGTCAGATAATCGTCAATGGAGGAACTATGCCCACGCTTGAACCTGGCCAGCGGGCCAGCATGCGCAAAACCATTACCGAGGCTGATGTGGTGTTGTTTGGCTGCGTCACCGGCGACCAGAACCCGCTGCACACCGATGAACTAACCGCCCGCGAAACCCGCTTTGGGCGGCGCATTGCCCACGGCATGCTGGCGGCGGGACTCATTTCGGCGGTGCTTGGCATGCGGCTGCCTGGCCCCGGCACGATCTACCTCAACCAGAGCCTCAGCTTTAAGAAGCCGATATTTATTGGTGACACGATTACGACAACGGTAGAGGTGATGAGCATCCGTGAGGACAAACCCATTGCAACGCTGAAGAACACCATCACGAACCAGGATGGGGAAACGGTGGTGGAGGGCGAGTCGCTAGTGTTTGTGAGTTAGGGCGGGCGAACGATTGGCGATTGGCGATTAGCGGTTTGACCGTAGGGCACACGCATCCGTGAGCCTTTGTGCCTTTGTGCCTTTGTGAGAGGCTGCTCAGACAGCATTTGACTGCTACTCCCGCTTGCCGCGCTGGCGGTTGCGCTGTTTGGCTGCCAGCAGACTCGCCAGGGCATCGTCGGGATTTTCGGGCTGCTTCGGCGGAGTCTGTTCAGCTTTCGGGGCTGGCTCAGCTTTCGCCGCCGGTTGGGGCTTCGGGGCTGGCTCTGGTTTCGCCGCCGGTTGGGGCTTCGGGGCTGGCTCTGGTTTCGCCGCGACCGATGAGGCAGATGGGGCGACCGCCACCGCCTGAGGTGCTGGCTCCGGTCTTCGGTCTCCGGTCTCCGGTCTCCCCGTCCGCACCCGCTGGCGGGCGGCCTTGAGCCGAACCATGGTCGGATCGGCAATCGGTTCCTGCACTGGGCGGGGCGAGGTTTTGAAGCGTTCGGCCAGCGGGGCCAGGTCGCGGCGGCGCAGCATCAGGCGGCGCAGGGCAATGTCGAGCGGCCAGAGCAGCAGCGCCAACCACAGCAGCGGCAGGGCAATCTCTTGTACCCGGCCCACCGGCTGCTCCGTCGGCGTGAAGATCGACTCAGTGGCTGGTGCCTCGCGGCCACCCGTGGCGCGGGCCAGGTCGGGCAGCAGCGGCGGCACGCCTAGCAGCGAACCGGCATACTCTGGCGAATAGGCCACTACCAGCCCGCCGCTCACGCTGCCCAGGGGCTGGCCCTGCTCATCCAGCACGGCAGCCTGGGCCAGGTAGACACCCGAGGCGGTGGTGGGAACCACGGCCCGGTAGCGGCCCGGCCCCACCTGCGTAAAGGTAACGGGCAAGTTCTGGTCGGTCGGGTCGGCCAGGCGGGCCTGGATGGTAGCTCCATCTAGCGGCTGACCACTGGCATTCTCGGCGGTCAGTTCCAAAATAGCGTTGGAACCCTCAGTCCGGGCCTGCAGGGCCAGCCCCTCGGTCTGTTGGGGCGGCAGCAGAGCATCAATCAACCCGCTGGCAAAGCGGGGAAACTGGCCCCATGCAACCCAATCCCGTGCCCAGCCATTGCCGCCGCCGTTAAAATCGCTCGTCCAGGCAATCGAGCGGCCCAGGCCATACTGCCACTGGGCCAGCAACGGTTTGCCATCGGGCGTGGCCAGAATGGTGCGGGCGGCGGGGCGTGGCTCAGTGGCGTTGTAGCCATAGAGCGGCTGCATGCCGCCCAGGCCCCGCACCACCGGCGCGTTCAGCACCACCGTGGGCAGCACCGGCTCCTCCACAATGTCGCGCCCGGCCACAATCACCGTTTCGGCCAGAAAGATGCGCGGTACATCGCCCAGATTGTTGACGCGGTAGTAGCGCCCGCCACCAAGCTGGGCAATCTGTTCCAGGGCCGGGTTGGCATCCTGACCAATGGAAACGACCGTGATTGTCACCTGATCCTGGCGCATCTGCTGAATGAGATCGGAGTAGTTACTGTCGGCCAGGCCGTCGGTAAGCAGAATGACGTGCTTTACCTTGGCATCGGCAGTGGCCAGCGCCTGAGCCGCCGGTTCGATCCCGGCGCGAATGTTGGTGCCACCGCCGTCGCCAATGCGACTCAGGGAGGCTTCCAATTCCTGGATGCTGGGAACTTTCGTCATCTCCTGCACCCAGTTAGCCGCTGAGTCGAAGGCGACAATGCCGATCAGGTCGTTCTGTTCCAGGCCGGTTGACGACTCAAACACAGCCTGTTTGGCCAGATCAAGCTTGGTGACGCCGACGCCAGCCTGTTCCGCCATGCTGCCGCTGCGGTCAATCACCAGAGCCAGGGCCAGGTTGGGCCGCTGCATGCGATCTTGTGGATCAAGATTGACCGGCAGGGCTTCCGCCACGGGGCTACGCCGCCAGCCCCCGGCCCCAAACGACTCGCGCCCGCCGACCATGGCCAGGCTGCCGCCCTGCTCGCGCACATACACCGGCAGCGCATCTTCCACCGCCTGCGGCACATCGCGGGCCAGCACATCCACCAGCACAATCGCGGCAAATTCCTTCAACTGGGTTTGATCGGAGGGTATCTGGCCGGGGTTGCGCACATCCACCCGAATGTTGGACGCCTGTAGCGCATTTTCTAACGCCGCCGCCCGTGTCGGGTCGCTAGCAACCAGCAACACACGGGGCGGCCCCTGCACATTGGTAAAGGCTGCTGCCCGGTTGTTGAGCGGTTGCGTGTCGCCCTGTGCTTCCAGT
>JALONX010000220.1 GCA_025454695.1 Chloroflexaceae bacterium | reverse complement strand
GGGCAAAATCTTCTACTTCCGCCCCGGCCACGAAACCTACCCCACCTACTTCAACGCCCATGTGCGCCAGGTGATTGCCAACGCTGCCCGCTGGGCCGCCCCAACCCTCGGCGCAACCCCGGTATTCGGCAACGCCAGGCCGCTGGAGAGAATTGAGAATTGAGAGTTGAGAGTTGAGAATGTTACGAATGCGTAATCTGTACTACGTAAACCCAAAAGGGAAATGAGGGAAATGAGGGAAATGAGGGAAATAGCGTTACGTTGCCAGAACAATTTCCTTCAATTCCTTTATTTCCTTTGCACATTCTGTTTCCGGCCAATCTACAATCTGCTCTGCGCCTCTGAGTCTCTGCGTTTCTGTCCGGTTAATCGTCAATCGTCAATCGTCAATCGTCAATGAACACACGTACCTGGCTCGAAAACCTGCCCAAAGTCGAACTGCACATCCACCTGGAAGGCTCCATTCCGCTGGATGCGCTCTGGACGCTGGTGGAAAAATATGGCGGCGATCCCGCAACGCCTACGCTGGAAGCCTTGCGGCAGCGTTTTGTCTACCGCGATTTTCCCCACTTTATTCAAACCTGGGTCTGGAAAAATGGCTTTTTGCGCCAGTACGAAGACTTCACTGTGATTGCCGAGGCGGTTGCCCGCGACCTGGCCCGCCAGAACATGCGCTACGCCGAGATCTTCTACTCGCCACCAGATTTTGCTCGCCACGGCCTGGAACTTCAACCCCTGACCGAGGCCATCCGGCGGGGACTCACGCGGGTGCCGGAGATTGAGATTAACCTGGTGGCCGACCTGGTGCGTGACTTTGGCCCCGAGCAGGCTGCCCGCACGCTGGCCATGGTGAGCGAGGTGAAAGATCAGGGCGTGATCGGCGTGGGCATCGGCGGTTCGGAGCAGAACCACCCGCCGGAGCCGTTTGCCCCGGTGTTTGCCGAAGCCCGGCGGCGGGGCTTCCGCACCAGTGCCCACGCGGGCGAGGCAGCGGGTGCCGCCAGCATCTGGGGGGCGCTGCGGGCGCTGGAAGTTGACCGGATTGGCCATGCCACGCGGGCGGTGGAGGATGCGGCGCTGCTGGCGGAACTGGCCCGACGGCGGGTGCCGTTAGAGCTTTGCCCCATCTCCAACGTCTGCTTAAGCATCGTTCCCGACATGGCCGCCCACCCGGCGCGGCGCTACGTGGACATGGGTATGCTGGTGAGCATCAACACCGATGACCCGGCCATGTTTGGCAATTCGCTGGCCGACGAGTACGAAGCGCTGATGACGCACTTTGCCTTTACTCAGGATGAAATTCGGGCGCTGGTGCTGGCGGCGATTGAATCGGCATGGCTGCCGGAGGAGCGCAAGCGAGCGCTGGCGGCGAGTTTTCAGGCCGATAGCGCATGGTAGTGGGCTTACACCTCCGCAGGCACCACCACCGGAGCGGGCAGGCGCAGGGTAAAGGTGGAACCCTGGCCGGGCTGGCTTTCCACCGTAATCTCGCCGCCCATCAGGCGGGCCAGGCGGCGGCTGAGGGCCAGGCCCAGACCTGTGCCCCCGTAGAGCCTGGTGGTGGAAGCGTCGGCCTGGGTGAACTCCTGGAAAATGCGCCCCAGTTGCTCCTCGCTCATGCCAATGCCGGTGTCGCTCACCGCAAACAGCACCGTGGGCGGGATGCCATTGCCATTGCCCGCCTCGCGGGTTGCCCGCAGGGTGACGGTGCCCTGCTGGGTAAAGCGGGCGGCGTTGCTCAAAAGGTTAAACAGAATCTGGCGCAGGCGGGTCACATCTGTATTGATTACGCCGACGGTAGGCGGACAGTCCACCAGTAGGGTGTTATGGTTGGTGAGCAGCAGCGGGTGCATGGTGTCGGCCACTGTGCGCACAAGTTGTGCCACATCACAGATTTCATAATGTAGCTCTAGCCGGTCGGCCTCGGCCCGCGCAAAATCCAGCACATTGCTGATGAGATTGAGCAGGTGATCGCCCGCCTGGCGGATATGTTCAACATCGTGGGCCAGGTCGTTGCGGCCAAGATCGCGCACTTCCTCCCCCAGCAAATCACTGTAGCCCATAATCGCATTGAGCGGCGTGCGCAGTTCGTGGCTCATGTTGGCCAGAAAGCGGCTTTTGGCCCGGCTGCCTGCTTCGGCCTGCTCTTTTGCGGTTTGCAGGGCCAGGGCCAGATTTTCGAGGCGCTGCTTCTGGGCCAGTAGTTCCGCTTCGGCCCGTTTGCGCTCGGTGATGTCGCGCCATGTAATCAGCCGACCGCTGAGTTGGCCGGTGCGGTTGTGCAGCGGCGCAATGCGGAGATCATAAAAAAGCGCCCCATGTTCGCTCGGCACCGTCACTTCCTCACGCACCTCCTGCACGCCTCGGTAGCGCTCCACCAGGGTGGGCTGGTCGGCCAGCACTGTGCCAATGGGCAGCCCGATGGTATTAGCCTCGCTCCGCCCCAGCAGCGCCCGTGCCGCCGGGTTAATCTCCACCACCCGGCTCATCAGGTCAAGCACAATCAGCCCGTCGGCCATCTGGTTAATCACCTGGTCGTGGGCCACAGGCCGCAGATCCAGCAGCCGGAAGCGCCAGATACCCCAGGCCATAGCCATGCCAGACAGCAAAAAGCCAAACGGCGTCAAGTCGTAGCCGGGCACCGGGCTGAGGCCAAATAGGTAGAGCACATTGCCCACCCAGGGTGAGAGGGCGCTCACCAGCAGCGAAAGGGCCTGCCAACGGTAGACGGCTGGCACCTGCACAAAAGCCACAATCAGCACCAGCGTGGAAATCAATATCAGCAGGTAGGAATAGGCCAGGTGTACCCAGAACCACCAGCCACGAGTGGAAAGAAACACCGTGAAGGGGCCACTCCGATCCAGGTTTACCGTACTCCAGATCAGGCCGTGCTGCTCATTCGTCCAGGCCAGAGTCAGGGTGATCAGTGGAATAACAAACAGGGCCAACACCAGCCGACGGTTTAGCCACTTTGTGCGCCCGGTAAACTCTAGAATCGTGGTCATACCAGCAACGGGGGCAATCACAATCCCGATATATTGCAGTTTGATCCAGAACATCATGGTGGGCACGTCGGCGCTGGCAACTTCAAACGAATAGCCCACCGTCCATACAAAGACGGAAGCGGCAATCCAGATAAAGGCAACTACCACCGGCATGTCGCGCCGCTTGATAGCGACAACAATCAGCACGATGGAGATGCACGCGGCCAGCAGCGATGGCCAGATGTAGGGTGTGTAAACCAGGTTCATAGAACGTAGCTCACCGCTAAGGACGCCGAGGAAGCTGAGACGTACATGGTTGCCCCCTCCTCTCCATGCTCTGCGCTCTTGGCGGTGAATGTGAAGCGCATTTATGGTTGAGTAAATGCTTGAACGGGTTTAAAATTGAGTTTTGCATATTGGCCCAGGGCCGCCGCACCGTGCCGTTGTACAATCGTGGCGGCGGCCCGTTCCAGTGCCCGCAGGTCGCTGGCACCACGGGGCAGCGCCCGGCCCAGCCCCGCCGCCAGGCCGAGCGTTTCCAGGGCGGTGTCGAAGGCGGCCCGCGCCAGGATGGAGGCGGCAGCCACTGCCACGCTGGCCCCTTCTGCACCGTGTTGTTGGGTGGGGCGGGGCAGCTTCAGGGCGGCAAAGGCCCGCTCCAGCCGGTCAGCCCGTTGCGAGAACTGGTCGCACACGATGGTGGTGGCCCCGCTGGCCTGCTGCACCGGCGCGGCGGCTTCAGCATAGAGCGCGGCCAGCAGCAGGTTAATATTCTGGTGCTGGCGGTAGCGTTCGTTATACAACGCTGGTTGCAACACCAGCACATGGCGCTGCTGCACGGGCACGGTTTGCTCAATCTGGGTCGCCAGCTTGCCAATCGCTCCTGAGTCGAATTCTTTGCTGTCGCGCACACCAGCCTTGGCTAGCGCCGCCGCCCCGTGTGCATCCACATAGACTGCCGCCACCACCAGGGGGCCAAACCAGTCGCCCTTGCCCGACTCGTCTAGCCCCATGTGGGGGCCAGTGAAGCGAAAGGCGGGCGCGGCGGTTGGGGCAGCCGCGCTGGCGGGCGGGCCAATCTGGGCCTCGACCCACTGGCGCAGGGCGCTCTTCAAGGCCGAATCGGCCCCGCCCACCACCATGCGGCCCCGTTTCGGGTAAAAATCCAGCGTGGCGCTGGCTTCTCCATCACTGATGATGATCTGCTCGCCGTAGGGGATAGATTTACCAAGTTGCCAGCGCCAGCCCCTGGCCAGACAAAAACGTTTACATGCATCCAAACCAGTCATAATACTGCCCATCCTACGGCGGGACTATCGCCCTATTGCTTGCGATTACAGGACAGTGTAGCATACGAGTAGTGCCTCGTAGTGTAGTACTTCCGTGCAGATTTATCCCAATACCATGCGAATTGCCCCTAATCACCCGCGCTTACGTTTTGTCTCGCTCTGCTGCTGGGCCTTCGCCAGCTGGTGGATGGTGCAACTAGGCACCCTCAGCAGCGAAATTCTGACGCCCCTCTTTGCCGCAGGCATTATTCTGACGGCGGCGCTGCTCTTCGCCCTGGGGGTGGCCTTCTGGGTTATCGCCACCGACCGGCGGGCCAGCGTGCTGCTCGACTCAAAAGGCTTGATGTTTAACATGGGCAGTTGGGCCGCTTTTGTGGCCTGGGAAAACATTGCCGCCGTGGGCGTGTGCGAGCATCGCCAGAGCCTGCTGAGCCTGGGCAGTTTCAACCAGTTTGGGCTTAAGCTCCACCGCCCCGAAGAGTTCGTGCAGAGTTACGAAGAGCGCTTGCCTGCCTCAACCGGCCTGTTTGCGATTGCCCTGCGCCTGCTGCAACGGGTTGTGCAGCTTTTTACGCCCCGTCAGTCCACCTTGAAGGTGGACGATCTGCTGCGCCTGCGCAACTCTACCGGCTACGACGTGGTGGTGCCGGAAGCGCTGCTAGGGGGCAAAGCCGCCGCGTTTGTGGAACTGGTGCAGTCGTATCGCAGCAACCCCCAGGCCCGCCACGGCCTCCGCCTCAACGCCATCTCCTTTGGAGAGTAACGCCAGCGTATTTGCCACAGAGTACACAGAGACCACAGAGAGATATGTTGTTCACCCACTGCGAGAGGAAGCTCTTCTGACAGGGAATTAACAATTGACGATTGATCCTTCGACAAGCTCAGGGCAGACGGATTGACTATTGCCCGGACAGCGACGTAGCGACGCAGCGGTGTTTGGAGTAACTGAGCCAATAGTTCTCAGTTCTCAGTTCTCAGTTCTCGGTTCTCGGTGCCCTCTGTGCTCTCTGTGGCAAGAGTTCAGTTGGTCTCCAATCTCCAATTTGAGAAAGCTGCTATAATTCTGGCACCATGCGGCCCGTTTGGGAAGCCAACGGGTCTTTTTAGTGCCAGATAACTATTGTGATCGCGTTTAGCAACGTCTCGAAGAAATTTGTCCTTCATCGCGAAGAACGAGCCACGCTGCCCGAACGGGTGGCGGGCATGTTGCGCCCACGCAGCGGCGGCGAAGCCTTCTGGGCCGTGCGCAACGTGAGCTTTCAGGTGGAACCGGGCCAGAGCCTGGGGCTGGTGGGCCACAACGGCGCAGGCAAAAGCACCATCCTCAAGTTGATGACCCGCATCCTGGAGCCTACCAGCGGCAGCGTACAGCTGGAAGGGCGGGTGGCGGCGTTGCTGGAACTGGGTAGCGGCTTCCACCCCGAACTGAGCGGGCGCGAAAACGTCTACCTGTATGGCTCGCTGATGGGCCTGGGCCGCCGTGAGATGGCCCAGCGCTTGCCCGAGATCGTGGAATTTGCCGACATTGGCAAGTTTCTCGACATGGAAGTTAAGCACTACTCCTCTGGCATGTACACCCGGCTGGCCTTTGCCGCCGCCACCGCTGTTGATCCCGATATTCTGATTACCGACGAGGTGCTGGCGGTGGGCGATGAGGCCTTTCAGCGCAAGTGTATGGAACGCATCTACACCTATCGCCAGGCGGGCAAAACGATCATCTTTGTGTCCCACGACCTTTCGACCATTCGCACCCTGTGTGACACAGCGGTCTGGCTCGACCACGGCGAGATGCGGGCTAGCGGCGCTGCCAACACGGTGGTAGACGCCTACCTGGCCGATGTAAACCGCCGCGAAAACGAGCGCCTGGCCGCTCAACGCCCCAGCACCAGTCACGGCAATAGTGAGCGCCGCACCGGCAGCCGCGAGGTCGAAATCGTTAAGGTAGAATTGCTGGACGCCGACGGCCAGGAGCGGCCCGTCTTTCAAACGCACCAGCGGCTGACCATTCGTATGCATTACGTCGCCCACCAGCCCACCCGGAGTCCCGTGTTTGGGGTGGGCTTGCACCACGAAAGTGGCTTCTGGCTCAGCGGGCCAAACACCGTGACCGATGGGGTGAGCCTGCCTGCCGTGCAGGGGCCGGGCACCGTGGAGTACACGATTGAATCGCTGCCACTGCTGGCGGGCCGCTACCTGGTCAGCGTCGCCGTTACCGACAGCACCATGCTGCATCCCTTCGATGTGCATGACCGGCTCTACCCGCTGGTGGTGCAGACCGACGAGTTGCGCCAACGCCACGGCTTTGTCGCCCTTGCCGGGGCCTGGCGGGTGGACGATTAACGAGTGACGAGTGACCAGTGACGAGTGACGAGTGACAAACGGCAAAGGAAATGAGGGAAATAGTTCGTGGCATCATTTCCTTTATTTCCTTCATTTCCCTTTTCTAGTTACGCAGCACGCAGCACGCAGCACGCAGTACGCAGTACGCAGTAGAAGATGTCCCAATTCCCACTTCAAACCCTGCCATTTGACCAGTACGGTCGTTACCAGCTGATTCGTGAGGCGGTGGATGCGGCCCGCTCCGCCCTTGGTTCGCCGCTGCGCGTGCTGGATGTGGGCGGCTTCTTTGTCACAAGGCGGAACCAGGCCATGCTGCCTGCCCGCGCTTTTTTGCCCAACGACGAGGTGACGGTGCTGGATCGGCCCGCTGCCGACCTGGAGGGCTATGTGCAGGGCGACGGGCGCGGCCTCCACTTCGGCGACGACTCGTTCGACGTGGTGATTTCATGCGACACGCTGGAACATGTGCCTGCGCCGGATCGCCCGGCCTTCTGGCGCGAGTTGCTGCGGGTGGCCCGCTACGGCGTGCTGCTGGCGGCCCCCTTCGCCAGCCCCGAAACGGTCGCCGCTGAGGCCCTGTTGCTGGACTACATCAAGGCTGCGCTGGGGGTTGACCAGCCCCAACTGCGTGAGCATGCCGAATTCGGCCTGCCTGAGCGGGCGCTCACAGTGGCGACACTGGGAGAGTTGGGCCTGCGCTACCGAGTTTATCCCACCGGCTATGTACATGCCTGGCTCACCATGATGCTGGCCAAACACACGCCCGTGTTTGCCGACTACGATCTGCATGAGCGGCTGGATAGCTACTACACCAGCTTTTTTGGCCCCGACGAACGGCGCGAACCGGCTTACCGGCTCTGCTGGGTGGTGGAAAAGAATGGGCAGGGCGGCTGGCTCGACGCGGTTGACCATGCGCTTGCTCCCACCATTCGCAACGGCCCGCCAGCTGCTGGCCCCGGCTGGCCCGACCTGGCCACATGGCTGTTGCAGGTGGATAGTGTCCAGCGCCATCAGACTCAGGCTCAGGCGATTGCCACGCAGGCCCAGACAATCTACGGGCTGCAAGCAGCGCTGGCCCAGCGCGAGGCCCATATTCGCGACCTGGAGCAGCGTACACAGTGGCTCGACGAACAGGCCCGCGAGTCGCGCCGGGCGCTGGCGGCGGTAGAAAATGGACTTGTGCTGCGGCTGCTGCGTCGCCTCCGGCGCAAGTAAATGTTCATCGCGGAGGGCGCGGAGAACGCGGAAATGATAAGGTTATAAGGTGACGGAGACCAGTACTTCGTAATGCGTAATACGTAGACAGAGGGCAGTGCGTCTGCATCGCCGCGTTGCGAGCCAACTGCCAACTGCTAACTGCCAACTGTCAATTGCTAACTGAAAACTACTGTCTCCGGTCTCCGGTCTTCGGTCAATTCTCCAAGTGAGCATTCATGCGCGTTCTGCTTGTCAGCACTGATGTGGTTGGGTCGGCGATGGCCGGGCCGGGCATTCGGGCATGGGAACTGGCCCAGGCCCTGGCTACCGACCACGCCGTGACCCTGGCCGTTCCCGGTGCGACGGACGCCCGTTCCGACCGGGTGACGCTGGCTCCCTACAGCGCGGAGCAGC
>JALONX010000219.1 GCA_025454695.1 Chloroflexaceae bacterium | reverse complement strand
CTGAAGAGCAATGGCTTCTGTCCCTTCTCCCAGTGCAAGGAACTTGAGTACCTCAAGCTCTTTGGGGGTCAAGCGATGCTGTTGACGCACTTCGGTATGCTGGTCAAGGTACGCCTGCACTAGCGGCGACCGAAAGGTCATCCCCTGATACACGGCCACTATCGCGTCATACAGGTATGCCATCCGCTCGTCTTTCAGTAAATACCCACGGACACCTGCGTCCAGAACCTCCGGGGCCATCGCAACGCTGGACGAGAACACCACAATTGCCACCTTTGGATACTTTCGGCGAAGGCGGTCAATTAAAACTAGCGGAGCCTCACCCATCCCGTGCAAATCCAACACCAGCACATCAACGGCGTGCTTGGTAAGTTGATCGTAAACTTCCGCCGCTTGTAATGCAACAGCGACAAGCGTGATTTGCGGATAAGTGGAGAGGTTGGTAACGATTCCATCAATGACCACCGGATGGTCATCAGCAACGAGTACACGAATAGGAGTCATTGCACCACACCTTTCGCAGCTAGAAGGGACGCGAAAAGCAGTTAAAGCAAAGTATAACAAGCGAAGCACTCCCAAGCAAACGCTCGGCGTGAAAGGGAGCAGTACCAGTATCACAGAGCGATACTGGTACGATAACTGAAGCAACACGCAGGAACCTATAGCCCCCACTGTCCCCCATCCCTCACGGTTCCACCGTAGGTTGGGGCGTCCCAAAGCGTCGGAAGATGCGCCCCGCCCCTGCCGCTGTTCCACCCCCCTCGGTCGCCGGGGCGGCGGTGGGCACGGGCGGGGCCTCGGCAGGCGGGGCCGGTGCGGGCACCACCGGGGCAGCGGGGGCCGGGGCAGGCGCGGCAGGCGGCGGGGCGATGACGGGTTGCACCACGGGTGGGGCCAGGCGAGCAGCAGGCGGTGGGGCGGGCACAGCGGTGGGTGGGGCCACCGTCGCTACCGGACGCATGGGCGCGGCCTCGACCGTGGCAGGTGCCCACTGCCGGGACTTCTCGTAGTAGGCACTGCCGACGAAGAGTCCGGCCCCCAGCAGCAGCAGCACCGCCGTCCAGCCGATGGCGTTGAAGCTCCGGGCGATAGTGGTCGCCAGCGGGCGGGGGGGCTGGGGATGGGATGGGCGCTCGCCCGTGGCTGGCCGGGGCTGCGTGGCCGCTGCGTGCGTGGTGGATGGCCGGGAGTCAGCAGGCGGGGCCGGGGGCGCGGCAGGCGGCGGTGGCGTGAACTGCCCGGCCTTGATGCGGGCTACGTCCTGGGGGGTGAGTTCAAACCACTCCCCGTGCAGCCAGCGGTGGTGAAAGGTCTCGTGGAGCTGGCGCTCAATCTGCTTGGCATCCCCGTCGGTGATGACGTGGATGATCTCCAGCGGGTCAGCACACTGGGCTTGCACCTGCTTGCGGCGCTTGCCCACATCGGTCGTGACCCCGATCTTGTAGGCGGTTCCGGCTTTGAACAGATAGACACCGGGGCTGGGACGGCTCCGGGCCGTCGTGGCGGTCGCGGTCGCGGTGGTCATCACACACACTCCTTGCGCCCCCACTGTGCTACAATAGGGGCGCGGTTGATGCCTGGCTTCCTGGCAGGGAATGCAGGCGTTGGCTGTACTTCTGCCCTGCATGTGGTGCGCCGGTCAAGCTGCTGCCGCATGCAGGGCTGCCCACTCCTCATAATCCAACAAATCGCTCGGTGCGCACTGCAAAGCCTTGCACACACGGTAAAACACTACGAGATCAATTCGCTTCATTCGCCCGTGCCAAAGATCGGCGGCAGTGTCATAGGCAAGCTGTGCTTTTTCGGCAAAGTCTTTGATGGTTGTAATGCCCCGACTTTGCGCCACGGCCTGCACCCGTAAAGTAATCATTTACACCTCTTTCGTTCAATTTATATATGGTAATGTAGCACAGCCGTACATAGTTGTCAATACTTATGTCCTTATGTACTTGTGTATTGACAACACTACATATGTATGCTAGACTACATATAAGCAACAAAAAGCGGCCCGCCTGGTGTTCGTAGCACCAGGCGGGCCAAACACCACAGAAGGAGTATACTTCTATGGCACCGACTATCCTACCACAGGCCGGGCAGGACGCCCCCACCGCCCCCGGAGACCAGGCGTTGATCACCGCCCTGGCCGCCCTGTGGCACCCGCAGAGCGGCTATCTGCGGGACGACGCCGTGGCCCACGCCCTGGCCCTGATGGAGGCCGCCCGACCCCCGCAGCCGTCCGCCCCCGCCTACCCCTTCGACAAAGAGGTCGTGCAAGATGACACCTGCCCCACGGTCTACCGCCTCTACATCCAGCAGACCCTGGTGGGCTATGCGCCGTCGCGGGACGAGGGTGAGGCGCTACTTGACCTCCTCGCCCACGTCTGGGTGATCACGCATCCCCAGCCGGAGGTGCAGCCATGACGCACGAACCAACGCCTGTGCTCACGGCCCGCTCCAACACGGCTACCGGACAGGTGGAGTACGTACTGACGGTGGGCGACACCCTCGTTGGCGTGACGACCTGCCCGGACGAGGCCGCTCAGCAGCTGGCCGCAGCGGTGTTTCGCACGTTGACCGCGAGCGAACAACTACGGGTGATGGACGTGCTCCGGCTCACGGGCTGCACGCTGGGGCAGGCCGTGGCCGCCGTGACGATGAACACGCGCCCGACGGAAACGGGTTAGCAGGAGACGGCACCCGGAGGATGCAATGCAGTTAGTTGAACGTCACGTCATTAAAGCGACTGACCCCCGCTTTGCGGCCATAGATGCGGCCTCGTTCGCGGCCAAGAACCTGTACAATGCCGCGAATTACCTGATGCGGCAGGCGTTTATCACGGGTGGGGAGCGTGTGCTGTCCTATGCGCAACTGTACCGCGCTGCCCGGCACCTGCCTGCCTATACAGGGTTGCCCCGCAAGGTCGCCCAGCAGGTACTGAAATCATTGCAAAAGAACTGGGTGGCGTTGCAGGCAGCCCGCCGGGAATGGGCCGTCCACCCGGAGAAATTTCGCGGGAAACCCGGCCTGCCCAAGTATCTTGACAAACAGCGGGGGCGCTATCTGCTGGTCTACACCGTGCAGGCCCTCAGTCGTCCCGCGTTACGCCAGGGTCGTATTGCTCCATCGGGGTTGGACATCACCGTCACGACCCGCCAGACCAGCGTCAATCAGGTGCGTATGGTACCGAAACGGACGCATTACGTCGTGGAAGTGGTGTATAGCAAACAACCGGAGCCTGCGACCAGAGACCCAACGCGCATTGCTGGCCTTGACCTGGGGATCAACAATCTGGTGACGATAGCTGCAAACACGCCGGGCTTTATCCCGGTGACTGTTAACGGTCGTCCCCTCAAAGCGATCAACCAGTGGTACAATAAGCGACGGGCACAATTGCACGCCCGGTTACCGCACGGCCAATTTTGGAGTCACCAACTCGACCGCTTGACGGACAAACGGAACCGCCACATTGACCATGCGCTGCATGTCGCCAGCAAGCGCATTATCGATCTGTTGGTGCGGGAAGGGATTGGCACGCTGGTCATTGGCTATAATCCGTGGTGGAAGCAGCAGGTTCGCCTGGGTACGCGGAACAATCAGCAGTTCGTGCAACTCCCGCACGCCCGCTTGATTCACATGCTCACCTATAAAGGCGAACTTCGGGGCATGCGGGTGATCGTACACGAGGAGAGTTACACGAGCAAATGTAGCTTTCTCGACAACGAACCGGTGGGCAAGCACGACCAGTACCTGGGGCGACGGGTCACACGAGGGTTGTTCCGTGCGGCAGATGGCCGTCACAGCAATGCGGATGTGAATGGGGCGTATAATATTATCGGCAAAGTAGCGCCTGATGCGTTCGCGCAAGGGCGTAGCGGGTGCGTAGTTCACCCGGTGCGGCTGGCCGCATAAACATTTCTTACTGCTAGTAAGAAATGACACTATGATTCTGTAAAATCTATTAACCTTCAACTTAAGGAACTACCACATGCCCGACTCAACCGCCACGGAAGGAAGAAAAGTTGATCATATTCGGATTGTGCTGGGCGAAGATGTAGCCGCCAAAGGCGTTGCGACCGGGTTTGCCGCCTATCGCCTACCCCACACCGCCCTGCCCGAACTCGATCTGGACGAAATTGATATTCGCACCACCTTTTTGGGGAAACCGGTCAATGCGCCACTGTTGATTAGTTCGATGACTGGCGGCGCCCATGTGGCCGAGAAAATCAACCTGGCCCTGGCCGAAGCCGCTGAACAATTGGGCATTGCCATGGGCGTTGGCTCGCAGCGGGCCGCCGTGGTCGATTCACGCCTGGCCAGCACCTACCAGGTGCGCCGGGTTGCGCCGCGCATTCCGTTGCTGGCGAACCTGGGTGCAGTGCAGCTGAACTACAGCTTTGGCGTGGATCACTGCCGCCGCGCAGTGGAGATGATTGAGGCTGATGCGTTGATTCTGCACCTGAACCCGCTACAGGAAGCGGTGCAGCCGGAAGGTAATGTGAATTTTAAGGGCTTGTTGGCGAAGATCGAGCAGGTGTGCCGCGAATTGCCGGTGCCGGTGGTGGTGAAAGAAGTGGGCAACGGCATTAGCGCCCACGATGCCCGGCGACTCTACGAGGTGGGCGTGCGGGTGATTGATGTCGCCGGGGCCGGTGGCACCAGCTGGAGCGAGGTTGAGAAGTTCCGCCAGAACAACCAGCAGGGCGTGCGTGTGGCTGGGGCTTTTGCCGATTGGGGCATCGCCACCACCGAAGCCATTCGCCAGGTGCGAGCGGCCCTGCCCGACGTGACGCTGGTGGGCAGCGGCGGCGTGCGTAGCGGCGTGGATGTTGCTAAAGCCATCGCCTTAGGGGCCGATATGGTCGGCACCGCCAAGCCTGCCCTCATCCCCGCTGTAGACGAGCGGGGCACTGAGGCGGTTGTGGAAGGGTTGCAAGCCTTTATTAAAGAGCTACGGGTGGCTATGTTCTGTAGCGGCTGCGCCGATCTCGCTACCCTGCGCCAGTTGCGTCTGGAGAGTTGAGAATTATGAAGTATGAAGAATGAACGAGGCGACTCTGCTTTATACTTCATACTTCATACTTCATAATTCCTATGCATGTCTCCAACCTCAGCCTGCGGGACTTCCGCAACTACCAGCGGCTCGATTTGAGTCTCAACGCGGGCACTACCCTCTTTTACGGCCCCAACGCTGCTGGCAAGACCAGTATTCTCGAAGCGGTCTTTTTTATTGCTACCACCCGTTCGCCACGGGCCAGCGCCGAGCGCGAGTTGGTGCGCTGGGACGCCGAAGGCGAGGCGGGTGTGCTGCCCTTTGCCCGGCTGGTGGCCGAGGTGCAGCGCAAGGCGGGCAAAGTGCGCCTGGAGGTGGTGGTGCAGCGCCGGGCCGACGAAGAAGGCCAACTGGTCAACGCCTCGCAGAAGCTGGTGCGGATTGACCGCCGCCCGGCCCGCGCCCTCGACCTGGTGGGCCAATTGCGGGTGGTGCTGTTTACGCCTGCCGATATTGTGCTGGTGGATGGTTCGCCGAGTGAACGCCGCCGTTACCTCGACATAACCCTGTCGCAGCTCGACCCCCACTACGTGCGCACGCTAGCCCAATACCAGAAGCTGGTGCAACAACGCAACAGCCTGTTGCGGGCCTGGCGCGAACGCCGCCGCCCCATGCGGGCGGTAGACGATGAACTGGGTTACTGGGATCGGGAGCTTTCGGCGGCGGGGGGCTATGTGCTGGCCGAGCGGCTGCGGGCGGTGACCGACCTCAACACACTGGTGGGGCCGATCTTCTGCAACATTACCGGCGGAACGGAGCCGCTGGCGGTGAGCTACCAGCCCAGCTTCGACCTGGGCGAAGTGGCCGACGCGGGCGGTCTGGCGGCCCGGTTGGCGGCAGCCTTGCAACAACTTCGGCGCGAGGAGTTGGCCCGTGGCCAGACGCTGATCGGCCCGCACCGCGACGACCTGCTCTTCACCGTGGGCAAGATCAACCTGGGCATGTATGGTTCGCGGGGGCAGCAGCGCAGTGTCACCCTGGCGCTCAAGCTGGGCGAAGCCGAACTGATGCGAACACGCAGCGGCGACGCTCCGGTGCTGCTGCTCGACGATATGCTGAGCGAACTGGATGCCCGCCGCCGCAGCCACCTGCTGGCCGTCGTCAATCGCCCCAACCAGCAGACCCTGCTCAGCGCCACTGACCTGAGCGACTTCGACCCGGACTTCCTCCAGCAGACTCAGCTGGTGCGGGTGGAAGAGGGGCGAGTGTATTTGTAGGTACGCGTTACCCACTACCCGCCTGTAGCCTCTGGTTTTCGGCCTTTATAGACCTTCCGTTTTTCGTTAACTCCGCCTGATTGCCGCTGCAATGCCGCTCTGCAAGGTGCTACGGGTGGTGATGGCGCTCATATCCAGCCCCAGGCCCACCAGCGTCTGGGCTACCTCGGGGCGAATGCCGGTTAACATCACCGTTGCGCCGAGGAGCTTCACTGCCTGCGCTGCTCGCAGCAGGGCACTGGCTACCTGCGTATCCACCACAGGCACGCCGGTAATGTCGAGAATAACGGTGGTGGCGCGAGTCTCAGCCACGCCAGCGAGCAGGGTTTCAAGCACCTGCTGGGCGCGGTTGCTGTCTATGCTGCCGATCAAGGGCATGGCCACCACGTCGTCCGTAATAGGGATGAGCGGGGTGGAGAGTTCGCGCAGGGCCGCCTGCTGGGCCTCGATCACCTGCTGCTGCATGGCGGCCCGTTCCTGTTCGGCCCGCTTGCTTGCGGTCACTTCGGTGATAATGGTGCCGGTGCCAAGGATAATCTCGTCCTCACCGTAGATAAGGAAGGTCTGGTGCAGGTGGCTAGAGCCTGCACGTAGTGCATCATTGAGTTCGCGCTCAACTGCCCGATCCTCGGCAATCACCTGGTAATCGAGTTCGCGGAAGGTGGGAGCCAGCTGCGGCGGCAATACCTCGGCATCGCTTTTGCCTGTTACGTGTTCCGACGTTTGCCCAAACAGCTGGGCGAACTGTGGGTTGCAGAAACGGTATACTCCATCGGGGTCTTTGACGGAAACAGCCGTTGGCAGATTGTTGAGCAGGGCGGTGAGCAGTGATTGGTGGGCCTGAAGCTGGGCAATGCGCTCTTCTAGTCGCCGGATGCGGCGCTGAAGCATTTCGGGGTTGCCGCCCAGCAGCATGCTGGTGTCGGTATGGTTGGGCATGTGGGCTGCTCCGCTAGTTGAAGGGTGCATAGAAACAAGCACAGCGCTGGCTGCGTTGTGCCACTAGTGTAGCACCCGGCTAGAACGGAGGCATTACCACCTCATATTCGCACCATAGCTATCGCAGTTCATACCAGGCACGGCATTGCATATCCAAGAGAGCGGGCGTGGTGGCTGACCCGCCCTCATTGCAATCCCCGCCGTAGGGGCGAACCTTGTGTTCGCCCCTACACAATGACATCAATGATAGAAGCCGCATTCGTTCAGCGATCACATGCGGCGTTTACGAGCCACCCTTCAACCACAGCACCCCGTAGGGTGCAAGCGTGAGTTGGAGTTGCCCATCCGTGGCAAGGTAGCGCCCGCCTGTCAGCAAATCGGTGAACTGCCGCTGGGGGCCGACAAACGTTGAAACATCTACCGCGAAGCGCAGCGGTTGAGACGAGACACTGTGGAGGCACAGCACGATCCCTGAGTCGCTTGCGGGCGGCCGACGGAGCAGGGCAAACAGCCCATCATGCAGCGGCAGCACCTGCTGCGGCCCGTTGGGATGAAAGGCCCGCTCGCCCCGCCGCGCCCGTATCAACGCCGCGAAACGGCGGAACACGGTGGCCCAGTGGCTTTCTGCGTCGGCCAGACGTGCGTCGAGCGTGGCCCGTTCCCACTTCTCACGGTTGATGGAGCGGAAGCGCCCGGTTGCCGCCACACCTTCGGGGTCGTTGTGGGAGCCAATCAGGCTATGCACGTAGATGCCAGGCACGCCCTGCATGGCCAGCATGATCGACTGGGCCGCCAGAAAGCGGTCAACTTTTAAGCTTTCCGGTTCAGTTGTGTCCGCCGGGTCGGAAAGGGCATCGAAAAAGGTGCAGTTGAGTTCATAGGCACTCTGGCTGCCGTCGGGGTTATTTTTGTACGATACATGGCCGCCGTGGCGCTCGATCTGGGCGCAGAGGGCCTGTACTTCAGTTGGACTCAGGATGCCGGTAGCAGGCACCACGCCAATGCCATCGTGCGAGGCCAGGAAGTTGAAGAAGGTCGTCTGCGCTGACGGTGGTTCCAGCCCGGCGGCCCAGCTCAAGCGGTCGGCCGGGTCCATGCCCCACGGATTGCCCAG
>JALONX010000218.1 GCA_025454695.1 Chloroflexaceae bacterium | reverse complement strand
TGGCAGTTGGCAGTTGGCAGTTGGCAGTTGGCAGTTGGCAGTTGGCAGTTGGCAGTACGCAGTACGCAGCACGCAGTACGCAGCACGCAGTACGCAGTTCGCAGTTGGCAGTACGCAGCACGCAGTACGCAGTACGCAGCACGCAGTACGCAGTACGCAGCACGCAGCACGCAGTACGCAGCACGCAGCATGAAATCATCATTCCACGTTCAGCGTTTCGCGTTCAGCGTTTCGCGTTCATCGGCTGTGGGGTGGGGCTGGCTGTAGCGGCCCTGCAGGGCGTTGAGGCGCACCCGCAGCACGTCGCGCAGGTTGCGCAGCGAGTCGCGGAGCGGGTCTACTTTGGTTTCGGTGCCGTAGTTCCATGTCACGGGGACTTCGGCGATGCGGTAGCCCACCCGGCGAGCCAGGTAGAGCAGTTCTACATCGTAGGCGGTGACAGCGGCCCCCTGCACCGGTGGGGCATCCTCGCCATAGATACGCACCCGCCGGAAGAGACTCTGGGCGGCCTCGCGGCTAAGGGCCTTGAAGCCACACTGGGTGTCTTGAATGCCCCGCAACGCCACGGTTTGCACAATCATGTTAAACACCCGCCCCATCACATGGCGGTGCCAGGGTTCGCCCTGGCGGCGTGCCCCCAGCCCTTCCCGCGAGCCGATGACTACGTCGTAGCCCTGGCTCAGGTAGGGCGCGAGTTTGTCCCATTCTTCCATGGGCACGGCCATGTCGGCATCGCAGAGCAGCACATAGTCGCCCCGGGCTGCCAGTGCCCCTGCCCGCACCGCAAAGCCTTTGCCCCGGTGGTCGAGCCGCAACACCCGCACGTCGGGCGTGTTTTCTGCCAGCTGGGCCGTGCTGTCACTGCTGCCGTCGTCGGCCACCAGCACCTCGGCGCGGTAGGGCTGGCGGGCCAGGTACGCGCCGATCTGCGCCAGCGTTGGGGGCAGGCGGCGTTCCTCGTTATAGGCTGGGATGACGATAGAAAGATGGGGCGTATCAGTGGACAAGGCTCACTCCAGAAATTTTTTTGCCACAGCGGGCACAGAGCACACCGAGGGGACACACGACAGGTTTACAGACGGCAGATACATACCGCGTCCTAACGTAATCAATTCAGGATCATCTCTGTGAATGCTGTGTCCTCTGTGGCAACTATTGGTCGTTTCTTCACGCGCTTGCGTAGGAAGTGGGGCAGGGCGCGTAGCCCGGCCAGTTGGCCCCACAGGCGGGCGCGGGCAGCGGACTCACGGGCGTGCCAGAGCGAGTGCAGCGCAAAACCCGCTTCCGAGCGCAGCAAGCTCGGCCAGGCCCGGCGGGCCGTGGTGCCAGGCATGTTTTTGGCCCACACCAGCATAAAGTTGCGCCCACAATAGTAGCTAGCCAGGTTGCCGCCGCCAGTGGCGCTCAGCTTGTGGTAGACCACCGCCGTGGGCACAAACACGGTACGCATACCCACCAGGCGGGCACGCAGGTTTAAGTCCACATCTTCGCAATACATCACCAGGTCTTCGTCGAGCACGCGCCCGTTTTCGGCCAGTCTTTCAAGTGCGCTGCGGCGGTAGGCCGCTGCACCAGCACATGGGCCAAACACTTCGGCCACGGCATCATACTGGCCTGAGTCCTTTTCCCAAACCCCCCGGCTGCCGGGCACGCCATTCGTGCGGTAGTAGTCACCTGCTGAGTGAAGCTGGTCGCGTCGGTCAAACAGCAGCAATTTGCTTGCCGCAAAGGCGAACTGCGGAAAGCGTTCTAGCGCCCCGACGAGCTGTTCGAGCCAGCATGGGTCGGCTTCGGTGTCGTTGTTGAGCAGCACCACAATGGGGGCGCTGGTGGCGGCAATCCCGGCATTCACTGCGGTGGCCAGCCCCCGGTTCTGCGCCAGCGCCACCACCTGCACCTCCGGGTAACGTTGGGCCAGCAGCGCCAGCGACTCGTCGCGGCTGCCGTCGTCCACCACGGTCACCAGGAAGTCGCGGCGGCTCTGGCGGCGCAGTGAGTCCAGACATGTGGGCAGCAGAGCCGCGCCGTTGTAGGTAGGAATGATGACATCAATCATAAACGATGATCGATAAGCGATGAGCGATGAGCGATGAGCGATGAGGAAGACCAGAAAGTCATCGTTCCGCGTTCGTCGCTAGAAACTCGGCCAGGGCTTCTTGCCAGGGGCGGAAGCTGATGCCCAGTGCCTCGCCCGCCACATTGGCCAGCGGCGAGTAGGGCGGTGGGCTGCTGTCGCGCCTAAACTCCGCCAGGGTGATGGGCGCAACCGGCACATGGCTAAATCCGCCCAGGCGCATGGTTTCAAGCGCCAGTTCGTGGCGTGAACAGACGCCGCTGTTGACAAAATGGTAGGTGCCGTAGCAGTTTGTTTGCACCAGTTGAACGACGGCGGCGGCCACATCGGGCGTGTAGGTAGGGCTGCCCACTTCATCGGCCACAATGCGCATGCCGCCCTGCGGTGGGCTGGCAGCCAGCCGCAGCACCGTGCGGGGGAAGTTGCGCTCGCCGCCGAACAGCCATGCCACGCGCACAATGTAGTGGTGGGGCAGCACTTCGCGCACGGCACGTTCGCCCACCAGTTTCGACACGCCGTAGGCATTGATCGGCCCGGTCGCATCATATTCCATGTAGGGCTGGCTGGCAGCCCCGGAAAAGACTTCGTTGGTGCTGATGTAGACCAGCGGTGCGCCCAGTTGCTGGCAGGCTAGGGCGACATAACGTGTGCCCAGCCCATTGATGCGGTAGGCCAGCTGCGGGTCGCGGGCGCAGCCATCCACATTGGTGTAGGCCGCCGGGTGCAGCACCAGGGTTGCGCCGGTGGCCACAATCTGGCCAATCGCGGCGGGGCTAGCTAGCTCCAGCCGGTCGTGGCCCAGGGCAATCACTTCGTGTTCGGGCGCGAAGGTCGCCGCCAGGGCTTTACCAAGTTGCCCGTTTGCACCAGTAATCGCAATTTTCATGTGGTAGTCCGCGAAGAAACCCGAAAGAACGCAAAGAAACGATAAGTCTACAATCTACAATCGTCAGCGCAAGGGTAGCAGATGCAGGGGATGGCGTCAACCCGACGGCACTGGTATTATGCCACAGAAACCACAGAGACCACGGAGGGGACAAAAAGAGAAGACGCCCCAGCGGGCGTCTCCACAGCAGCGGGAGGTCGTGTGAATGTGGCAGTGGTTTAGTCGGTGGGCCGCACCACGAGCATTGGCACCGAAGTGGCGCTCATCACCTTCTGGGTGACACTGCCATACATAAAGCGCCCCACACCACTGCGCCCGTGGGTGGCGATGGCGATCAGGTCAACATTATGATGAGAGGCGAAGTCAACGATCGCATCGGCAGGTGGCTTAATCATCACCTCGGTTTCCACGGTGTGGCCTTTGGAACGCAGCCGCGATGCCACGTCATCCAGGTAGGTGCGGGCCTCACCCGTGAGCTGGCGCATCGGATCGTGAATGTCGTGGGAGGTTGCGCCCTCAATCGGGTCGGGGTATTCCCGTGGCACTGCCCGCATCAGGGTGATGGTGGGTGTGCTGCCCACGGTGGCTAATGCCTCCACATGGGGAATGATCTGCTCCGCCAACCGCGAGCCATCAAGCGGCACCAGAATATGGTTGTACATGTGGTTGCTCCTCTACCCTTATTTAACCGCCGCTCAACTGAACCAGCCAGGTCACCGTCTGCGGGAAGATCGCGACGATGATGAGTACCACCAGTTGGAGGAACATAAATTGGAAGCCGCCCCGGAAAATATCACCCGTGGTGATTTCTGGTGGGGCGACGCTCTTGAGGTAGAAGAGCGAGAAACCGACGGGCGGCGAAACAAAGGCAGTTTGCAGGTTGATCGCCATCAGCACGCCGAACCAGACCGGATCAATGCCCAGCGCGGCCAGCACTGGCACGAAGATCGGCACCACGATGAAGCAGATTTCAAAGAATTCCAGAAAGATGCCGAGCAGAAAGATGACGATCATGCTGACGATGAGGAAGGTAGTGGCTCCACCTGGCAGCTGGGCCAGCAGGTCGGAAACGTAGCGGCTGCCACCCAGACCCTCGAACACCAGCGAGAAGAAGGTGGCCCCGAAAAGAATAAAAACCACCAGGGCCGTGTTGCGTAGGGTCGAGTCTACTGCTTCGCGCAGCACGCGGAAGCTCAGGCGGCGGCGGAAAAAGGCCAGTATGAGCGCACCCAACGCGCCCACCGCGCCCGACTCGGTCGGTGTTGCAATCCCAAAGAAGATCGTGCCCAGCACCAGGCCAATCAAGATGAGTGGTGGGAGCAGGGCGCTAACCACACGCAACGCCAGGGCGCTGCCCCGCAGTGTTCGGGCTTCTGGCGGCAACGCAGGTGCATAGTTGGGGTTGGCATACGCCCGCACCAGGGTGTAGGCGGCAAATGTCGAAGCCATCAGCAGGCCGGGAATGAGCGCGCCCACAAACAGGTCGCCCACCGAGACCCCAAGCTGGTCGCCCAGCACAATCAGCACCAGGCTTGGCGGCACCAGCTGGGCCATAGTGCCCGAGGCGGCAATTACCCCGGTCGCCCCCGTTTTGTCGTAGCCGTAGCGCAACATAATCGGCAGCGAGATGAGGCCCATCGCGATCACGCTGGCGGCGACCACGCCGGTGGTGGCGGCGAGCATGGTGCCGACGATGATGACCGCCAGGGCCAGGCCCCCACGGATCGGCCCCATCAGAATACCCATTATCTCAAGCAACTCTTCAGCGATGCCCGATTTTTCAAGAATGATCCCCATAAAGACGAAGAAGGGGATTGCCAGCAGGGTAAAATCGGACATGGTGCCGAAGAAGCGTTGGGGCAGGGCGTTTATCAGGTTTTGGTTAAAGGCACCTAACGAGAGGCCGATGAGGCCGAACACCATGGCGGTACCGGCAAAACTAAACGCCACCGGATAGCCCGTCATCAGAAACAGAAACATACCGGCAAACATGAGCAGCGCCAGCCACTCGAAGCCGGTAGTAGCCGCAAGAGGAGCAAACGGAACCATAGTCAATCCTCCAGGATTCTACAACGGCCTGCTTAACGAGCGGGGCTTTCGCCGGGGGCCTGCTGTTGTAGCAGCGAACCCTGGGCAAACTGCTCTTCCAACGTCTTTTCAGTGGACTGAAGTTTGCCCATCAGGACGGCAATATTCTTGATTAGCTCGGAAATGCCCTGAATAGCAAGGAGGCCGAAGCCAATCAGAATCATGCTCTTGATGGGCGCACGGGGCAATCCGCCGGGCTGATCCGACCATTCCATGCGGGCCAGGTCAATCACGCCGGTGCGGCGGTTCATACCCCAGGAGATCAGCACTGGTTGGGTCGAAACCCAGATCACCACGATGCAGAAGGGGATCAGAAAAAGCAACGTGCCGATGATATTTACCAGGGCTTTGCGCTTGGGCGGCCAGTTACCATAAAACACATCTACCCGCACATGTTCGTTGTGCTTGAGCACATAGGAAGCACCCAGGAAGAAGAGGATGGAGAACATGTACCATTGGGCCTCAATCAGGGTGTTGGAAGCCAGACTTCGTCCCATCACCGAGCCGATGTAGCGAGTAGCGGTGTTATAGACTCCAACCAGGATCATTATCAACACCAGCCAGCCTAAATAGCGACCCATAAAGTCAACCACAGCGTCAATGCCGCGAGATACCTTCAGCAGCGCGTTCACGCAAAACCTCCTTCATCAGCGAACACACAATGGGCGTGCGGCTTTCCATGCACGCACGCCCATTGAAGTACGTCCCCACGAAACCAAAGGTTACGCCTTGTTGTTGTAGGCGAAGTTCATGAAGCGGAACTCGTTGGTCTGGTGCCAGCTGTATACACTTTCGCGGAACGGCTGCCACTGGTCGTAGATCTTCTTAAAGGCCGGGCTGTTGCTCGAAAGTTCGCCATAAAGTTCGAAGGCGGCCTTCTGGGCAGCGGTCATAATCTCGTCGCTGTAGAAGCGCAGCTTGGTGCCACCGTCAACCATGCGCTTGAGCGCAGCGGCGTTTTCGGCGTCGTAGCGGGCAATGCTGGTGATGTTGGCTTCGGCAGCGGCAGCCTTGATGGCAGCCTGATACGGCGCAGGCAGCTTGTCGTACTCTTCCTTGTCAATCATCACGTCCAGGGTTGCACCTGGCTCCCACCAGCTGGGCATGTAGTAGAATTCGGCGGCATTGTTAAAGCCCATCTTCTCTTCGTCCACCGGGTTGGTGAACTCGGCAGCGTCTACCGTGCCGGTCTGGAGTGCCTGGAAGATTTCACCACCAGCGATGTTCTGGGTGGTGACACCAAGGCGGGTCATCACCTGGCCACCAAGGCCGGGGATACGCATCTTCAAACCCTGCAGGTCAGCTACGGTGTTGATTTCGCGCTTAAACCAGCCACCAGCCTGGTTGGTGGTGTTACCGGCGGGCATCATCACCACGCCGTTTTCAGCATAGAACTCATCCAGCAGCGGGCGACCGCCACCTGAATAGAGCCAGGCATTCTGGCCGCTGGTGGTGAGGCCAAAGGGCAGCGTGGTGCCAATAGCCCAGGCCGGGTCGCGGCCCACCCAGTAGAACGAGGCGGTGTGGCCGATAGGCGCGGTTCCGTTCTCAATCGCTTCGAGGATCTGGAGCGCAGGCACAATCTTGCCGCCCGGCTCAGCGGTAATCTTAAAGCGGCCCTCGGTGATTTCACCCACGCGGGTAGCGAAGAGCGTGGCAGCGTCGAACAGCACTGGGATGGACGGCCCCCAGCTGGTGGGCATCACCCACTCCAGCGCGGGCAGGCCGCTGCTCTGGGCTGGGGCCTGGGCCTGTGGGGCGTTAGGCTCGGCAGCGGCGGGAGCGGTGGTAGGAGCAGGAGCCTGCTGCTGCGTACAGGCAGCCAGACCAACGGCGGACACACCAGCGACACCAGCAGCAACACTGCGAAGGAACTGACGACGCTTCATTCCAGGTCTCTCCTTAAGGATTGGTAAAAGGGCTTCTGTATAACTATCAATAATATACGCTTGAGGTATAAAATAATAGGGAAGAAATACCCACTTTTGCGGGAACTTTGCAACATCTGGTCAAAAGCTGTGCAATTTGGCACAAGCGCAATCACTGAGTCTTGTTTTAGCGTTTGCCCACTCTAGCGCCCTATGCTACAATTGCTTGACGTGCTACCCATAGGCACATACCTATGTACTGCACCAGCTTGTGAGACGGTGATGCCAGTGGTACGTGTATCGGTTCTGGATGTGTGAACAGATGGTGTGTTAAGCCGGTGTCCCCGGCGTGGTGCTGAGGAGCAGGGAGTTGATTATGCCCGATCTGTCTGGCCGCAACCCGGCAATTGTGCTGGTTGAAGATGAACCAGATATTTTGATTATTTTGCACCGGCTGATGCGCGACCTCACCGGTGGCTACGATATCATTACGGTGAACGGTGGGGCCGAGGCCCTGGCCCAGATCGCCCTGCGCCCTGTGCCGCTGGTGATTACCGACTACAACATGCCCGGCATGAACGGTTTGCAGCTGGCCGCTTCGGTGAAAGAAACCTCGCCCACCACCCGTGTCGTCATGATTACCGCCTATGCCACGCCCGAGTTGGAGAAACGCGCCCGCGAACAACGGGTAGATTACTACCTCCCCAAGCCCTTCCCACTCGATCGGTTGGAACAAATTGTGCGCGATGTGTTGAAGTAACCCAACTGGGGTGACAGTGTTAGCGCTGTCACCCCAGTTGCCAGGTGGTGAGGGGGTGCAAGTGTTGAAGCTTGCACCCCCTTATTTATTTCCATCAGCTACGTGGTCGCTGATTGGGGGGCGATGCTGACACAACGAGCGGTTGTATCGTTCCCGTGAGTCTCTGCTCCGGCCCGACGGAGCAAAACGAGGGGAATGTGCGGGCGGTTTTGCCTCTTTCAACCCCATACATGCGCGCCATGGCCGCTGCCATGTAATCGTAAGCTACATATCAGCTAGTTCTCATTGTGCCAGACACCCGACAGGGGTAGGATGCCGCGTGTTGTAGAAACAGGCGTTCAGGCGCACAGGAGAGCAGAGCTATGTCCGACATTACCAATATCTTTCCCACCCTGCTGCTTGGCCTCATGGTTGTGCTGACACTGGTGTTACTGCCCCTTCTGAATGAAGATCGCACGCCCCACCACGACGATGAGCCTCGCCACGATGAACCGGCAGTGGGTGGAGATTAAGCCTGGCGATGGGAGAACTGGAAACAGTGAGCAATTTCCAGTTGGCAGTTTGCAGGCGACGCAATGGTGCTGTTGCTAACTGCCAATTGAAGACTGCAAACGATGCGCAGGCTTCAATCTCTCATCTCCATTTACAAAGCCCGCTGCTGCTTC
>JALONX010000217.1 GCA_025454695.1 Chloroflexaceae bacterium | reverse complement strand
CCAGGTACTGAACCCTATGACAACAAAAACGACTCTTTCCGCCCCGTCCGTTGCTGGTTCACCGTTGCAGCGTATGGGTGCAGCCCTGCGGCGGCCCGGTGTGGTGTTAGGGTGGGCCTTGTTGGCGCTGCTGGTGCTGTTGGTGCTCTTGCCGCTACTCCGGCTCATCAGCCAGACGTTTAGCGCCGAAGGTCTGGTTGCATGGCAGCAGGTACTCTTCAGCAACCTGGCCCCCAATCTGTTCTGGCGGCCCCTGGGCAACACCCTGCTGATTGGCGTTGCCGTTGCCGTCGGCTCGGTGGTCATCGGCTGTTTTCTGGCCTGGCTAGTGGTGCTCACCGATGTGCCTGGGCGCAGCTTGCTCGGCTTTCTGGCGGCGGTGCCGTTTGCGTTGCCCGCCTTCTCCGTGGCCATGGCCTGGGAAACCATCTTCCGCAACGAGCGCATTGGCGGGCAGGGCGGTTTTCTGGTTGCATTTGGCGTTCCCGTGCCCGACTGGCTGGCCTGGGGCTTTGTGCCAATTGTGCTGACCCTGGTTGCCCACTACTTTTCGCTCACCTTTCTGCTGGTGAGCGCCGCCCTTGCCTCCATCAATAGCGAGCTATTGGAAGCCGCCGAGATGACCGGGGCCAGCCGCACGCGGGTCTTGCGCGACATCACGCTGCCGGTGGTGGCTCCGGCCATCATCTCGTCGGCGCTGCTGGCCTTTGCCGAGGGCGTGAGCAACTTTGCTATCCCGGCCTTGCTGGGGCTGCCTGTGCGCTACTACACCCTGTCTACCAGGCTGTTTGGGGCCTTCCGCACCGGGCAAGATGACCGAGGCTATGTGTTAACGGTGCTGCTGATTGCAATTGCCATGGTGATTCTCCTGGTCAGCGTTGCCTTGACGCGCAATCGCTCGTTTAGCACCATCACCGGCAAGGGGGGCCGCCGCCAGCGCCAGAAGCTTGCCCAGTGGCGCTGGCCGCTGTTTGGGTTGGGCTTGCTCGTTGGGGTGCTCACCACCATTGTGCCGGGCCTGGCGCTGCTTATCTCCAGCTTCACCCGCCGCACTGGCTCGTTTGAAGGTGGCCTGACCGCTCACTACTGGATTGGTGAGTCGCAACCCAATATTGCCCAGGGCCAGGAAGGCGTGCTGCGCAACCCGGAGGTGCTGGGAGCCGCTGTAAACACGGTGTTACTGGGGCTTGGTGTGGCGGCCATCACGGCAGTGTTGGGGCTGCTGATTGGCTATGTGGTGGCGCGGGGCAAAACGGGGCGGCTGGGCGAAGTGGTCAACCTGTTGAGCTTTTTGCCCTTTCTGGTGCCGGGGGTGGCCTTTGGGGCCATGTACATTGTGCAGTTCGGCCAGCCCCTCGGCCCCATTCCGGCCCTTTATGGCACACTGGCCCTGCTCGTGCTGGCCGGGGCAGCGCACAATCTGCCCTTTGCGGCGCAGTCGGGGCGCTCGGCCATGGCCCAGGTGTCTGGCGAACTGGAAGAAGCGGCCCTGGTAGTCGGTGCGCCCTTCTGGCGGCGCATCCGCGACATTCTGGCTCCGCTCACCCTGCGCGGCCTGGTGGCCGGGGCGGTGCTGGTGTTTACTGGCATGGCCCGCGACCTGTCGCTGGTGGTGCTGCTGGCCACACCCACCACCACCCTGCTGAGTGTCGTGGCCTTCCGCTACGCTTCAGAAGGGTTTGCTCAGTTTGCCTACGCCATCACCCTGGTGATTGCGCTCCTTTCGGTGGGAGCCACCATGCTGGCCCGCAAGCTGCAAGGGGCTGGCCAGCCCTGGAGCGAGCGCTAACGACATGATGGACGCACAGTGGCACATCGTGCTCACCAGGCACAAAGGCTTGCCTTGTGTCTGGCGAAATGCCAAAGGGGCGGTTATGTGGCCAGTAGATTGCAAATTTTGTTGCAAGAAATAATTTATTGCAATAATACTTGCAATTTACCGAGAGCTGTGTTATAGTTCCTATTGCCAGAAGATATAGAGTGAAAAACGAAGCACACGGGCAAACGGCGTGAAATCCACTGCAATTTGAGGTGATTATTTGACCCGCTTAATTTTTGTACGCCATGGCGAAACGGACTGGAACGCCGCGCGTCGCTTGCAAGGCCAGGCAGACATTGCCCTTTCCGACGAAGGCAAACGACAGGTTGTCGGATTGCGCCCACTGGTGGCCCAATTTGAACCTACCCAGGTGGTTGTATCCGATCTGCTGCGCACCCGTGAAACGAGCATGGTGCTAGGCTACGAAACTCCGCAGCTTGAGCCACGACTGCGTGAGGCCGACCTTGGGGGCTGGACAAACAAGTACATTGACCAGTTGCGTGAGGAAGAGAGCGAGAACTTTACTGCCTGGCGGGCCGGTTCCTACACGCCACCAGGGGCTGAAAGTTGGGAGCAACTCTTGTATCGCGTTTCCTGCGCCATAGACGACATGCTGCAACACGACGAACATTATCTCGTTGTCACCCACGGGGGGCCAATTCGGGCCGCATGCCTGCACCTGCTGGGGTTGCACCCACGCCACACCCTGCCGGTCTCACCGGCAAGCATCACCGTGGTGGACGTGCATAAGCGGCCACGGCTGGGAGTGTTTAATCTCACTGGTCGCCCGCTGTCGCTGGATGCACCAGACTAGGCCGCTCGATACGCCGTTATTTACACTACTCCCGCGCTACCGAGCTATACATAATCATTGGTGATAATAAAGGATGGACTTAAATGGAGTCAGTTGGCATTGCCCTGCGTGGTCTTGAAAAACGCTTCGGTGAGGTTGCTGCCGTTGCGGGGGTGCATATTGAAGTGCCTCCCGGTGCCTTTCTGGCCCTGCTTGGCCCGTCGGGCTGCGGTAAAACCACCATTCTCCGCATGTTGGCTGGCCTGGAAGACCCCACGGGCGGCGAGATCGCCTTTGGTGAGCGGGTGGTAGCCAGCGGCCAGCGGGGCACGGTGGTGCCCCCCGGCGAGCGCAACGTTGGCCTGGTGTTTCAGAGCTACGCCCTCTGGCCCCACATGCGCGTGAAAGATAATATTGCCTGGCCGCTCAAAGTGCAGAAGTGGGACTCGGCCACCATTGCCAGGCGCGTGCAAGAAGTGCTGGCCCTGCTCAGTATTGATCATCTGGCCGACCGCTACCCCCACCAGCTTAGCGGTGGGCAGCAGCAACGGGTGGCGATTGCCCGCACCCTTGCCCCCCGCCCTCGCGTGCTCCTGTTCGATGAGCCGCTTTCCAACCTTGATGCCAAACTGCGGGCCGAAATGCGTACCGAACTGCTGCGGGTGCATCGGGCCAGTGGTGCCACGAGCGTGTATGTGACGCACGATCAGGTAGAGGCGATGACCATGGCATCCCATGTGGCGGTGATGCGCAACGGCCAGGTGGAACAGTTTGGTGCCCCTGGCGATCTGCTCCGTATTCCTTCTACGCCCTTTGTGGCAACCTTTGTGGGCACCCCGCCCGCCAACCTGGTAGCTGCCCAGCAGGTGAATGGCCGCTATTGCTATAAATCTGTGGATCTTGGGGAATCGAATGGCGTGCAGTCGCCCCTGCTTATGTATCGGCCCGAACAGCTGCGGCTGGCCAACGGCCCTGGCCCACGCTGCCTGTCAGTAGAATTTGCCGAAGCAACCCCGGTGGCCGGGCGGGTTATCGTCACGGTGTGGGATGAGCGCCAGCGCATCAATATCGTGACGGACCAGCTTCCCTCCTATCGTCTGGGCGACTCGCTCTACATTGAGTTTCCCGCGCAGCCCGACGCGATTTTTGGCCAGGACGAGCAGACTCTGGCGATGGGCATTGTGCCCACGTTGGCTTAACCCAGGCTTAACGCAGGTTTAATTGCATATTAAATACATAGTGCTAGGATACTTGCAATGGGTCTTGCAGAAATTATTCAAAAGCACAAAGGTAAGTTAACCCCGGCGGACGAACGCCTGGTGAGCGCACTGCTGGCCGAGCCAGTGGCAGCCTCGTTTTTGGCAGCTTCAGAAATTGCCGAACGGGCCGGGGTACATGAAGCCACTGCCGTGCGCCTGGCTCAGAAGCTTGGCTTTCGGGGCTATCCCGAACTGCGGGCGGCGTTGCAAGCCGAGTTGATCACCGATGTGAAACCAGCCGAGCGCATGCAGCGCCGCCTGGCCCAGACGGGTCAGGGCACGGTTCTGAACCGATTGGTAGAGGATGAAATCGCCTCGCTACAAGAGCTGACGCGCCATGTGGGCCAGGAGCAGCTGGAGACGGCAGCCCACCTGCTCTACCAGGCGCGGCGGGTGTTTATCTTCAGCTATGGCAATGCCATGGCCCTGGCCGAACTTATGGATCGGCGACTGCGCCGTTCTGGCTGTGCCACTTTGCGCCTACCCGACAGTGTGCGCGACATGGCTGAACACGTGGTGTCGTTGCGCAACGACGACCTGGTGCTGGCCTTTGCGCTACGTACTCGCCCGCCCCTGTTAGAACCACTTTTGCAATATACCGAACAGCTCGGTTGCCCCAGCGTGCTGGTGAGTGACACAATTGGCCCGCTTATTCGCCCGCAGCCCCAGGTGTTGCTGGCGGCCCCCCGTGGCCCCACCAGCGACTACCAGACGCTGACGGTTCCCATGGCGGTGTGTAATGCGCTGGTGGTGACACTGGCGCAGATCGACAATGGACGGTCGCTCGAGTCGTTACAGAAGCTTGAAGGATTGTTTCAGGATTTCGAGAAGAAAGGGTAGGTTGGTATGGTGTTGCGTTTACTATCGCTCTTGTCCGTGCTGGTGGTGTTTGTCACAGCGTGTGGCACGCCTGCGGCAGCCCCGACCGCTGCCCCAGCAGCCCCGGCAGCCCCGACCGCTGCCCCGGCAGCCCCGACCGCTGCCCCAGCAGCCCCGGCAGCCCCGACCGCTGCCCCGGCTGCGGCAGGCGATGTGTTGAGCGGAGCCGACCTGGATGCCTTGATCGCCGCTGCCAAGCAGGAAGGCTCAGTCACGGTTTACTCCTTCACCAGCCGCATTGCGCGGGTGGAAGAAGCCTTCGAGAAGCAGTATCCCGGTATTGACCTGGTGGGTGTGGACATCTCCTCCACCGAGCAGATTGCCCGTATCAAAGCTGAGCTGGCCGCCGGGGCCGCTGGGGCCGATGTGGCCTACCTGAGTGATGCGCCGGTGGTGTTTGGTGAACTGGTAAAAGAAGGGGCGCTGGAGGTGTTTGTGCCGCCGCAGTTTGCCGACCGCGTGCCTGCTGAATACCAGGCTCCGCTGCTGGCCAACCGTCTTTCCACCAAAGTGCTGATGTACAACGAAGCGGCCTACCCCAACGGCTCGCCAGTGAAGAACCTGTGGGAACTGACCGAAGAGGCCTGGCGCGGCAAAGTGGTGATGGTTGACCCGCAGGTGCGCGGCGACTACCTCGACCTGATGACCGAGTTTGTGCTGCGGGCCGACGAGATGGCCACCGCCTATGAGTCCCATTTCGGCAAGCCGATTGAGCTGACCGATGGTGCCCAGAACGCGGGCGAGCAGTTTATTCGCCAGCTCTTCGCCAACGACCTGGTGCTGGTGGACGATACCGACGCGGTGAACGCCGCCATCGGGCCGAAGGATCAGCAGAACCCGCCCGTGGGCTTCAGCACCTATTCTGACCGTCGCGACAACGAAGATGAAGGCTGGGCCTTGCAGGTCGCCAACGACGTGGTGCCGTCGCCTGGCATTCTTTTCCCTGCCGTGCTGGGCCTGGTGAAGGATGCCAAGAATCCCGCTGCTGCCCGCCTGCTCATCCACTTTATGATGGGCGACGACAGCGAAACCGGCGGCGAGGGCTATGCGCCCTTCTACGTGGCGGGCGACTACGCCACCCGCACCGACATTGCCCCCCACCCGGATGCAGTGCCCCTGGCCGACTTTACCGCCTGGCGCGTTGACCCGAGCAAGACCCTGACCATCCGCAAAGATGTGGCCGACCTGCTGCTGACGTTGCAGTAAGCGGCTGGGCACGTGGCCTGCCCCAGTTCACATGGGGCAGGCCGTGATGTACCCGATGTACGTGCTGAGGGTATGGGATACGAAGCATACGAAACCCGCGAAACTTATGCAATGCATTGCTCTTTCGCGGGTTTCGTGCGCTTGCGGGCTTGTCGCGCTCCCAATGCTTGTTGACGACCGCGCAACCTCTGCTATGCAGGCCATGTCGCCTGGGGTGAGAACGTTCTATGTCGAGTAATCTACATGCTCCAACTGTTTCCTTGTCACGGCAGCGCTTTAGCCTGGCCCGCATGCTGCTGCGGCTGCGGCAGGCCGATGTCTTAATCGGGCTGGGACTCACACTGCTGCTGACGGTTCTGGTGGCCATGCCCCTGGCACGACTGGTGGGGCAGACGCTTGATACAGACGGGCGGGCCGCATGGGTGGCCGTGCTGGCGAGCAACCTCTCGCAGAATTTGTTCTGGCGACCGCTCTGGAACACCCTGCTCATCGGCGTTGCGGTGGCGCTGGTGTCGGTGCTACTCGGCGGCTTCATGGCCTGGCTGGTGATGTTGACCGACGTGCCCGGACGTGGCTTTCTGGGGTTGCTCGCTTCCATCCCTTTTGCACTGCCAAGTTTCGCTGTGGCCATGGCCTGGGAAACTCTGTTTCGTAACGAACGGCTGGGCGGTGAGGTCGGCTTTCTAGCCGCCGCCGGGCTGCCCATCCCCGACTGGCTGGCCTGGGGCTTTGTGCCAATTGTGCTGTCGCTTTCGGCCCACTACTTTTCGCTCGCATTCCTGCTCATCAGCGCGGCGCTTGCCTCCATCAACAGTGAGTTGCTGGAAGCTGCCGAGATGACCGGGGCCAACCGCGTGCATGTGTTGCGCGACATCACCATGCCGGTGGTCGCTCCAGCCATCCTGTCGGCGGGGCTGCTCACCTTTGCCGAGGCGATTAGCAACTTTGCCGTGCCCGCCCTGCTGGGTCTGCCGGTGCGCTTCTACACCCTGTCCACACGGCTCTATGGTGCTATTCGCACCGGCCAGGATGACCGCGGTTTTGTGCTTACCGTGCTGGTGATCGGCATTGCCGCACTGATTCTGTTTGCTAGCACCCGTATTACGCGCCAACGTTCGTTCAGCACCATCACCGGCAAAGGGGGCCGCCGCCAGCGCCAGCGGTTGGGCAGCATGCGCTGGCCACTGTTTGCGCTGGCTGTTGGCATTAGCGTTGCCACCACCATTATCCCCGGCCTGGCGCTGCTGGTGTCGAGTTTCACCCGCCGCACCGGCTCGCTGGAAGGCGGCCTGACCGCCCATTTCTGGGTGGGCGAGTCGCAGGCCAATATTGCCCAGGGCCAGGAAGGCGTATTGCGCAACCCGGATGTGTTGGGGGCGGCCCTGAACACCATGCTGCTTGGGGTTACGGTGGCGGCCATCACCACCGTGCTGGGCTTGCTGATCGGCTATGTCGTCAGTCGGGGCCGTGTCAAGTGGCTCGGCGACATGGTGAGTCTGCTCAGCTTTTTGCCCTTTCTGGTGCCGGGCATCGCCTTTGGGGCCATGTATATTGCCCAGTTCGGCCAGCCCTTTGGCCCCATTCCGGCCCTCTATGGCACGCTGGCCCTGCTGGTGCTGGCGGGCGCTGCCCACACCCTGCCCTTTGCGGCGCAGTCGGGGCGCTCGGCCATGGGCCAGGTCTCCAGCGAATTGGAAGAAGCCGCCGTGATGACCGGGGCAGGTTTCTGGCGGCGGTTGTCCGCCATTCTGGCTCCGCTCACGCTGCGCGGGCTGACCGCTGGCACCGTGCTGGTGTTCACCAAAATGGCCCGCGACCTCTCGCTGACGGTGCTGCTGGTTACGCCGACGACGACCCTGCTGAGCGTGGTAGCGTTCCGCTATGCTTCGGAAGGGTTCACCCAGTTCGCCTACGCCATCACCCTGGTGATTGCGCTCCTTTCGGTGGGGGCAACCATGCTGGCCCGCAAGCTGCAAGGAGCTAGCCAGCCCTGGAGCGAGCGCTAGCGGCTTGAGCAGCTTCGGTTTGTTCTGGCACACGATGGTGAGTGTATTTTTTGGTTCACTGGCTGCTCCTTATAGTAGGTACAAAAACGCTGCTATGTATGGAGATAACCATGCCACGACATCTCACCACTGATTTAGTCAACTAGTAATAACGCGACGGGTACTCCAATCACGATAATTCGGAGCAGGTGCAGGGCAACGCTCGGCACCTGTTTTTTGTTGTCCACCTCCCGTAGCTTGAATACACTGGCAACGAAATTGTGTACACGTCGCGTCGTTTCAGCTACCAAATGATGAAAGCCCTCGCCACCGAATGAATTCGGCGTCTAGAAACCTTAAACACGCTCATGAAGATTAAAAATTAAATCCGGTATAGCCCGCGC
>JALONX010000216.1 GCA_025454695.1 Chloroflexaceae bacterium | reverse complement strand
ACACTAGGTTAGGGGCTTCTGCCCCACGCAGCATTGGCTGAAGCGTAGAGTGTAGAGTGGGGCACGACCATGATTGACACGACTGAACGACCAACGGCGACTCGACCACGTCTGACACAAGCGCCCGCGCCCCCGCGCCCGGAAACAACGGTGACTGCTCCGGTGCAGCCAGGGCAGCGCATGCCGATTATTGATGTGTTGCGGGGCTTTGCCATGTTCGGTATTCTGCTGGTGAACATGGCACTATTTAACCATTCGTTCTATAGCCAGATAATTGGGCCGAGCCAGCCACGGGGAGCGATTGACCAGATTGCAGGCTGGGCGATTGCCTTTTTTGCCGAAGGGAAATTCTACTCAACATTTGCCTTTCTGTTCGGGCTGGGCCTGGCGATCCAGTATCGGCGTTTTCAAGAGTCTGGCCAGGGTTTTGTGCCCTTCTATCTGCGCCGCCTGGCTGTGCTGCTGCTGATTGGCCTGATTCACGCCTATCTCTTCTGGATCGGCGATATTCTGATCCTCTACTCGCTGCTGGGCCTGGTGCTGCTGCTGCTCTTTCGCAATCGAAGGCCAAAAACATTGCTGATCTGGAGCTGCATCCTTCTGCTCATCCCGATCCTGGTCAATGGAGCCTTGTATGGGCTGGTGGAGCTTGGCCGCACGTCGCCAGAGGGTGCAGCCATGGTTGACGCAGCCCTGGCTGAGCAGACGCAGCAGTACCAGGCCGCCGCTGCCCAGGCCGACCAGGTGTATGCGCAAGGTTCCTATGCCGAAATCACCATGCAGCGGGTGCAGGACATGAACATGGTGTATGGCACGCTGCCGTTTATGGCGTTTAATGTGCTGGCGATGATGGTGTTGGGGTTGTATACGGGCAAGCGGCAGCTATTTGAGCACCTCCCCGAGCAACTGCCCTTTGTGCGCCGTGTCTGGCGTTGGGGGTTGGTCGTCGGTGTGGTTGGCAACCTGCTCTACGTGGTCGCTGGGGAGTTTGCCAGCCGCAACATCCCTTCACCACTGCTCCTGCTGTCGCTACTTGGGCAGACGATTGGGGCACCGGCGTTGAGCCTGTTCTACATGAGCAGCCTGGTGCTGCTGGCGCTGCGACCGTGGGCGCAGCGCCGCTTGGAGCCGTTGGCGAACGTAGGGCGCATGGCGATTTCCAACTACCTGCTGCAAACCGTCATCTGCACCACGCTGTTCTATGGCTATGGGTTGGGGTTGTACGGGCAGGTTGATAACGCGCTGGGCGTGCTACTCACCGTCGCCATCTATGGAGTACAGCTCCTGCTGAGCGCCTGGTGGCTGGGCCACTTCCGCTTTGGGCCGGTCGAGTGGCTCTGGCGTTCACTCAGCTACGGGCGGCGGCAGCCACTGGCCCTCGCCGCCCAGGGGTAGCACGGCGTGCCGTGATGCGTGTGAGGGTGCTGCCGGGCTTCTGTGCAGGAAACATCTCGTTCGGTAGAAAGAAACAGGCATAGCCAATTTCGTTCGACTCGGCATTGCTGGTGACAGCGTGATGTAGAGTTACGAAGTTCGTATATTGCAATTCTTCGGTGCTTTCCGCTGTCCATTGTTTATGGCCATGCATGCCATTGCATTTCACCGTAGAGCCGCAATATTTTGCGGCTCTACAGCGTGGTGGCAATGCATTGCACGGTGGAGGCAGTGCAACGCATTAGACGTTTGTCGCCAACTACCAGACCAGTTTGCTCGCTATCGTCGCTGTTGAATGCAGGCAAAATTGGCCGGGACACCAATTTGTTCAGGGCCGCCTGGCACAACGAGGGTCATCCCTGGCCCAAAATAGATTACTTCCCAGGTTGCACCGGTGCGCTTTGCGACTGCCGCCACCGGGTCGGCCACTGGCTCAACTGGAGCGACTGTGGCCAGCGCAAAATCACCATCAATACAAATATTGCTCACTGTGTAAGCGAACCCAATAGTACCCACATGGGCACGCACCGCAGCTTCAATCGCCGCGTTCTCGCCGGGTGGCGGGGCGGCGGCCTGGGCCGTGGCCTGGGCGGCGGCCTGCTCCGGCGTGAGCAGCAGCTGGGCGAAGATGTAGCCGCCCACCGCCGGGCACTCGGCCCACTGGTCGGAGCCTGCCACCAGCTGGCCTGTCACCACGCCGATGCATGCGACTTCGGTGCCAGGGTTGAGGCGGCGCACCTCCGCACTCTGGGTGGTGGGCCGTTCGCGCACGGCTACGAAGCCGGTGGAGGTGCTGCTGATGATGAAGCGAGTTGCCACGGGTGCGGGCGTGGCGGTGGGCGCGGCGGTTGTGGTGGGGGCTGCCGTCGCCGTTGGCGCTGTTGTTGCCGTGGGGGCTGCCGTCGCGGTGGGGGCTGCTGTCGCCGTTGGGGCCGTTGTTGCCGTGGCAGCGGCGGCCTGTGTCGGGGCGGCGGCCTGCCCTGAGCCTGCCGAAGTGGTGGGCGCAACGGCGGCAGGGCTGCTGCACGCCGTCAGGGCGAACAGTGCCAGAAGGATGAGAATTCGTTGGAACATCGCTTTCCCTTTTAGCTAACGATTGGCTTTGGAGATAATGGTGTGGCGCTAAAGGCTGCCTTCGCTTCGGGATGACTGAGTAGAACAATTACCGCTACCCCGAATAACGTCCCAATAGGAATGTTGAACATGGCGTTCAGTACAGACACAACAATGGCTACCCGACGTGCCCAACGCCAGCGCCGCAGTAAGCCCGCTCCTAGCAGCCCGAAGGTGAGAATAAGCGGTGGAGCCAGGCAGTAGGCGGAAAAGAGTAGGGAGAGGATGACGATTGTTTGCGTATTCGCTGTGGAGCGAAGCATTCCGTCAGCTTCGCTCAGAGACTGCAATACCTGTGGGCCAAAGACTATGATTAAGCACGCCGCTACTAGCATCAATGCGGCATAGATGAGACATAGGGCAGCGGCCCATTTCACACTTTTCGGTGTCGTCTGCATGTCTATCCTTTCCGTAGCCCGGCGCAGGGCACGCTCGGAAACCTTTCTAACGCGGAAGGCGATGCTAGCGGCGTACCGGTCGCTCCATGCTTGCTCTGCCCCGCAATGCAGATTCCTCCCTGCGGTCGGAATGACAATGTGACATTCACTGTCACCCCGAGCGCAGCGAGGGGTCTTCAACGCAAGCATGTGGAAATCATCGCCCCGTGGTAGCCATGCTCCGCCGGGCGTCGCTACGGTGTTTGGCGATGCACACCCATGCGCCGACGCTGGCAACAACGCGGTTCCCTGCTTCATCGCACACCATTGCATTTCAGCGTAGCAACGCTCTGCCGGGGCGTCGCGACGGTGTTTGGCGATGCATACCATGCGCCGACATGGCCAACAAAGCTGTTCCCTGCTTCGTCGCCCACCATTGCATTTCACGGTAGAGACGCCCCGCCGGGGCGTCTCTACAGCGTGGCGGCAACGCCTGGCACTGTGGGGGCAGTGCCCGCGCCGCTAGCGCGTGACGAGGGGGAGGAAGATGCGCCCGCCAACGGTTGCACACTGACCTTCGCAGACGCGCAGGGAGTAAACGCCTGCGCGTCCACTGTCGTTCGGTAACACTCTGATGTAATGAAGGCCGCTGGTTGTGGGCTGAAAGCTGATCCGCGTTTGCACGCTGCCGCTGCGTTCGGTTGCGCCGCAACTGCCCGCCACCGCTCTGGAATCCAGTGCCGGGCCGTAGATCAGCATGCCGAGGCCGTTTCCTCCAAATGACCTATCACACGCGAAGCCGTTCCCACCGAGGGTGGTGGCGATGTTGAACAGCTCCACTACGTAGGTTCGCCCTTCCACCGCCTCGAAGCGGTACCAGTTTATATCGCCTGCGGGGTCAATCTGGCCGCGCAGGGGGCTTTCGCGCCCGATCCGCTCAAGCAGCTGGGCGGTGGCGGCGGTGTTGTTGTTCAACCCGCTCTCGTTGATCGTCTCGGCGAGTACTGCTGATGTGAGCGGCACCACCGGCAGCACGCTCGCCACCAACGTCAGCATCAGTACCAGGGCAACCAGCGACCAGCGGCGATTCGTATGTCGGTTCATCATGAGCTTCCCCCTGTGTCGTTCAGCTTCGGGCCCTTGCCGGGCCGCCCCCGCGGCCCGTATAAACGCACCTGAAAAAGGCGTACTTCTCCCTAAACCTAGTGCTGTACAGCTCGCCTCTTGGTATGTTCCCTTCCGGTATCACCTGCGCTATGAATGAGATGACGCTGTACGGCACGCTCCACGTCTACCCCTGCCGCTAAGCCATTTTTTTGCGCGTCCGCTACTTCACAACACACTTGCAATCCATGCTTACCGCCAGAGCATGGGCAGGTAGACGCGGTGTGGACGCTCCTCTGGCGAAGGTGATGGTGACGGCTGAGGCGTTGGGCCTAGTGGGGGGGGAGCCGCCGGAATTGATGCCACAAACAGCTCCGAAAGAGGTGTAAACGGAGGTGTCAGGTCAGGAGTAGTCAGGCGATACAAAATGCGATCATCACCCGGCATTACCTTGAACTCTGTACTCTGCGTGATTGGCACACTATCTACGCTTTGGTTCGACGACGCTGGCCCTTGGATTGGCACGCGGTATAGTGCGATCTGGTTAGACGAAGATAACGAGCCGTAGATGACGAAGCGGCTATCCTGTGTCAGATAGTAGCTTTTACCGAAGGACTCAGAGCCAAAGGTGCGGTCGTTGTTTAACCTCACAGCACTGCCAGTTGGCCCTGTAGCATTAATGCTGAAGAAGTTCGGCCTGTTACGGGTATTTTGGTCCGCAAGGAACACAACTCTGCGGCTATCGCGGCTGACCTCGAAGCTGCTCACCTTGCCTGCGAGCACAGCCGTACGATAAAGGAGAGCGGCGTTGGCTGATGGGCCGGCCAATGGAACGCTGTACAGTTCGCCGAAGCCGCTCTGCTGATTGGAAAGGCTGTAAATTACACGACTACTGTCTGGGCTAATCGTGAACTTGCCAATCTCGCCCGCTGGTGGGTTCGTGGTCAGACGTACGCCCGCGCCTGGCGGGCCGCTCAGCGGCACGCTGTAGAGCTCTCGGCCGCCGGTCATGCGCTCGCCTAGCACATACACAGCACGGCTACTGTCGGCGCTAATAGCGTAATTTAATACAGTATCGCCTGTATTGAGATCGCCGTTTAGCTTCACCAGGGTGCTTGGTGAACCCAACAGTGGTACACTGTAGAGATTTTTGATTGCCGCCCAATGTGGTTCAGCGTTATCAAAATAGAACACGCGGCTGCCATCAGGGCTGAACTCGAGACCGCTAATTCCACTGACAGATGTATGGTCGCTCATTAGCACGCGTGCTGTCGCCGGGCCCGTCGCAGGCACGCTGTAAAGCTGAGTAGTTGCTGCAAAAAAATTACTTAGGCTGTAGACCACCCGGCTACTATCAGGGCTAATTCCTTGTAAAACGGCTCTATTAGCAGTACCACGCTGGCTCAGTTTTACTGATGCGCTCGCAGGACCTGTGATCGGGACACTATATATGTCCTCCTGATCAAGGCCTTCGTAGTCCAGCACGTAGATAACCCGTATCCCATCAGGAGTAACAAGAAATCCATCGACGCCGCTAAACCTGACATCTAGATTTAACTGCACAGGTGGTGTGGATCCATCGACTGGAATACTAAATAAACCTATCGAAGGCGGTCTGGAACCAGAGTTTACTGTCCCTGAGTAAACAACGTACTTGCCATCGGTTGAGAGTTGATATGAGCCCAATACACTTACATCAATAGCTGCCAATCTTATCGGCGCACCACCTGTCGAAGGTACGCTGAATAATTCGCTGCCAACATTGTAAAGCACATAACGACCATCGGGAGTGAACCTGAAATTTAAGGGCGCCACAAAATGTGAAGGATCACTAAGCTTTATTGAGGTGGCATATAAGTGACCAGCATGCAAGAAGATTGTAGATAGCATAACTAGAATTAGTAGTCTACCTAAAGTTCGCAACATGGCCTCTCCTTGATTGTCTAGAGTACCGTTCTGAACACCCGACAGTAACGCTGACGATAGAGACATATCAGGCTTCAAATTACTGTACTAAATCGGATACGATGAATTGAGAGTTTTATTGTTGTACGGCATGTGTTTAACACGCTTCGCCCCTTGGATGCTAGCACCTGCGCCGTCCCGCTGGTATTATTCGGCTCCACTTCGTCTATCGGTGCGGCCAGCACTGGCCTTGCCGCACTCCAGTTGAAAAGACTTACCAGTACGGCTAGCCATAGCCACCAGGCCCCTTTTCGCGTTGCCCACATACGCCCCTCCCCAGGATGAATAGATTGTGATACGCTGTATCTTCCATTCTGCACTGTTCTACGTTAAAATAGGAGACACAAAACCGACACAATTCTCGCAAGGACGCCATGACTGCGCCACCATCTTCTTTTGGCCAGTGGCTCAAGCAACTGCGGGCTGCTGCCGACCTCACCCAATACGGTCTCGCCGAACGTGCCGGATGTACTGAGTCGCTTATTCGCAAGTATGAACTGGGGCAGCGCCGCCCCACCCGCCAGACTGCCGAAAGCCTGGCCCGCGCCCTGCGGTTGCCAGCCGACGAGCGTGAAGCCTTCTGCAACATGGCGTTGTTTGGCACCACGCTGGCCCCACAGCCCGCTGCTGCCAGACATGCCGTTGCAGCCGCTCCTGGCTGGCTGCCCGCGCCGCCCACCCCGCTGCTGGGGCGAAAGGGCGACCTTGCCACCGCTGCCCGGCAGCTCCACACCGCATCGGGCCGCATGCTCACCCTGCTGGGGCCACCCGGTGTGGGCAAAACCCGCATGGCCATCGCCGTCGCCGCCGATCTTCGGGCCAACTTTGCCGATGGTGCCTGGTTTGTGGCCCTGGCTGCCCTGAGCGATCCCAATCTCATTGTGCCTAGCATTGCCCGCAGGCTGGGCCTGAGCGAGCAGGGCCAGACACCCTCGCTGGATACGCTGACGCAGCATCTGCATCAGCGCCAGGTTTTGCTGCTGCTGGATAATTTTGAGCATCTGCTGGGGGCGGCGGAGCTGGTGGCCCACCTGCTGGAACACTGCCCTGGCCTGTATGTGCTGGCCACCAGTCGCGAACCGCTGCGCCTGCGGGCCGAAGGGCGCTTCGAGGTGGTTCCGCTGGCCTTGCCCGCTGCGGCCAGCGCCAGCAACCCGGCAGCCGTGGCCAAAGCCCCCGCCACGGCCCTTTTCGCTGAACGAGCCAGAGCGGTGCAGCCGAGCTTCAAAATCAACCAGCAGAATGCCGCCATGCTGACACGGCTTTGCACCAGGCTGGCGGGCCTGCCGCTGGCGATTGAACTGGCCGCCGCCCGCGTGGATGAACTACCGCTGCCGGAGTTACTGGAACGGCTCGACGCTGGACTCACCCGGCTGGGCCGGGGCCTGCGCGACCTGCCCGCCCGCCAGCAAACGCTCCACGCCACGATTGCATGGAGCTACGGCCTGCTCTCGCCCGCCGAACAGCACCTCTTCCGCCACATGGGTGTTTTTAGCGGGAGCTTCAGCCTTGAAGCCGTCGCAGCTGTTCAGTCCGATCCAATCTGCAATCTGCAATGGTCAATCTGCAATCTAACCGATAAGGGCCTGCTGCAACGGCAGCGAGCCAGCGAGGGCGAGGAGCGTTTTGCGCTGCTGGAGATGCTGCGGGAGTTTGCGCTGGAGGAACTGGCGGCCCACGGGGAGCTGGACGAGGCGCGGGCGGCCCATGCGGCTTACTTCTTAAAACTGGCGGAGCAGGGGAGCAACGTGGCAGCTACCAGCCAGGAAGTCCGCTGGCTCCAGGAAATTGCCGATGACATGAACAATGTGCGTGCAGCGCTGACCTATCTGCGTGATGCTGCTGACCCACGAGCCGCCCTACAAATGACCATACATTTGTGGCGTTTCTGGTTTCAACGGGGATATATGCAAGAAGGCCGCACATGGTTTAGCACTACGCTAGAGTGTCTCGACCGGGCCACACTTCCCCCCGATTTGCACGGGAAAGCACTCTATGGCGAGGCTTTTCTGGCCTCACAACTTGCGGATGGAACCGCTGTGCTACGGATGGAGCAAGCGTTGGATTACTTTCGTGTCGCAGGCGACCAACTCCGTATCGCACGGACACTCAACGCTCTGGGTATGCTGGCGCGGTACCCCGGTAATCAGGAACGAGCCTTTGGCCTCTACAATGAAAGTCTGGCAACCTTTACCCAGCTTCAATCCACTTCAGATATAAACGTTGTTCGATCACAAATGGCCATGTTGCACTATGAAACGGGCAACTACCTCAAAGCTGAACGACTGTTTCAGGCGGCGATTGACTCCGAGCGAGCAGAAGGACGGGAGCACTACGTTGTCCGCTACCTTCCTGGTCT
>JALONX010000215.1 GCA_025454695.1 Chloroflexaceae bacterium | reverse complement strand
GCCGTCTCGTGCCAAGGCCCGCCTCCTTCCCGACGCCTGCCAGCAGCGACGCTGAAGCCCAAGCCCTTAAGCGTTGATGCGATGCTGACTACGGATTAAGCATGAGCCAAAAAGAACGAAACGCCACTATCTCTGCCAAGAAGGTGCGGATTGCAGAAGCGGGCAACACCTACGACTATGCGCTGGCTGCAATCTACGATAAAGGGTACAAGGTCTTTCTTTATCCAGATCCTTATGACGAGGGGAAGCAGTATTATTGGGCAATAGTGCCTGGCCGTGAGTTCACTGCCTCAGACCCTTTGACGTTGTTAGGATTGATTGGTATTTGGGAAAGGTTTGGCGATGACTGGCAACAAAGAATCCCGAAGTATTATGATCAGCTCTTTGAAAGGACATTTCCCGAAGACGGTTACGAGTCACTCGATGAGAGTGGCTTTAATACACTCGTAGAAGATCTGCGCATGTTCTTTGAAGCGATAGGGGAACCGCTGCCAAGTCCATTGACTCGAAAGACCCTGGCCAACTTTATGAGTGAATATTCAAAGAAGATAGAAGATCGTGCGAAGAACACTTAACAAGGCATTGCAGCGAAGGCCACAAAGCGAGGATTGCTCTCCATAAGTTCACGTTCCACAGCTGTCGCCTCATCGGTCTGCGCGTTGTCCTCCTTAACGTTGGTTTGCCCATTGCCTTCTTCAACAGTAAAAAACCGCTGTTTCACCCATGCGGCCAATCGCATTGCATATGTAACGCTGCGGCACCCCAGGCGAGCAGGCGAGCGAGAGCAATCAGCAGGGCGACACCATTGTTACACGTAATTGAACATAAGCACGGGCTGTGTTATACTTCTTCAGCTAACGCCTCTTCCACGTACTTATATACTACTGGCAGTATTCAGCAAAGATGAGTGTAGCCAAAGGCAGTAGGGATACAGAGGTACGGCACCATGAGAATTCATTCACTGCTGTCTCCGAAGTGCCGGGTTGGGTCATCCGAGATCAGTGGTCGTGGCGTGTTCGCAGTGGAGCCATTCGCAGTCGGCGAGCTAGTGGCCGTATGGGGCGGCAAAGTATACACTGCTGAAGAAGTTGAGCGACTGGCCGAAGTTGTTCCAAACTTCGCCACCCACACCGTCTCCGTCTTCCCTGGCTATTACCTCGGCTCGGAAAACCTATTCGAGTTCGACGATGCGGAACTCTTTAACCATAGCTGCGAGGCCAACGTGGGCATACGGGGGCAGGTGGTGCTTGTCGCCCGCCGACCAATCGCGATCGGCGAGGAATTGACGTTCGACTATGATACAACCGAGGTGATGGCTGAACCGTTCACATGTCGCTGCGGGGCAAGGCTGTGCCGTGGTATCATTGATGGAAGCGGGTGGCGTGACCCGGCGTTCGTCGAGCGCAACCGAGAATTCCTGTCGTGGTATATCCTCGACATGCTCGCCCGCAACGTGTAGACTATCGCGCTACAGTATCAACACGTCTCAACCCATCACTGCAGCGCTACCCAGATGCAACACGCCACCAGCGGAACGGCGACAGCCACAAACAGCCACTTCACCCAATTGGGTACCGCCTTCTCAGCCTCCGTGTTTAAATCAAACACCAGGCCAACGAACAGTTCCAACAGTTCTTGCACGTCCGCCTCGCTTCCTATGAACAAACGTTATCATACAGCAGCGAACATGGTACGAATCCACCCCCCAATCTGTTTCAGCAACGTCCAACGTTGAACACTCGTCACTCGTCACTCGTCCTTCCGCAGCGAGGCCAGCAGGTAGAGCGCCACAATGCCGCCCCAGCCGTCCCAACGCTGGGCGAAGACTCGTAGCTCCGGTTCGGGCAGCTTCTGGCCGTAGAGCGCCGTGATGGCCTGGCGCACCCCGGCATCGTTGGCGGGCAAGGCGCTGGCCCGGCCCAGCCCCCGCAGCAGGGTAAACTCCGCCGTCCAGCGCCCAATGCCCCGAAAGCTGGTGAGATAGGTAATCGCCTCGTTGGTCGGGAGACTCGCTACGCCTTCCAGGTCAAGTGTCCTGGCCTCCAGCTGCTGCGCCAGGCCAATGATAAAGCTGGCTTTGTTGGCACTGAACTGCATGGCGGCAAGCTCGGCGGGGTCGGCGGCGGCCAGCACCGCAGGCGCGGGAAAAGCATAGAGCGTGCGCCCGGCAACCGCAACGCCCGCGCCGTAGCGCCGCACCAGCCGCTCCTTCAGCATGTAGGCAAAGGCCACGCTGATCTGCTGGCCGCAAATTGTCCAGCAAAGCGTTTCCCACAGCGGCGAACGGTTGGGGCGCAGGCCGCGCAGCCGCTCCGTCAGCGCCGCCATCGGCGGGTCGTCGGCGACGGCAGCGTAGAAGCCCAGCACATCGCTGTCATCGGCGAGGAGGCCCCGCACCAGCGGCGCAAGGCGGGCGGTTTCGTCCACCGTAGCGGGCCGTTCGTCCAGTTCCACGGTAACGGCAGGCGCTTCCAAGGTGCCAACGTTGTGCAGGGCCAGCACGGTGGGCTTGGCATCAAACACAATCACCCGGCGGTAGACGCCATCGGCCCACTGTTCGCATAATTCGCCAGTGGAACGCCGCCAGAAGCGAATGGAACGGGCAAAATCGTAGGGCGGGCGCAAAGCAATGGTGTTCATGTGGCAGGGGGCAGGCTGGCCCGGCGGGCGCTGGCCTGGTCAAGCCGGGTGCCCAGCAGGTTAATGGCGCTGTCCAGGCTATAGCCAACCAGCAAAGCGTTAAACAAGAAGGTTGCATTTGCATCTGGCGTGCCGCCAGCATACACCAGCGCCAGGTAGCCCACCAGCAGCAGGCCAATACGCAGCAAAATCAGCCCCTGGCGGGCATTGAGCAGCGGCAACAGGCGGCCCACCGGCAAGCCAAAACCGCTCCCCAACGTCTGGGCCTGGCGTGCCATGTCAATGCCGAGATGCAGCAGCCCGCCCAGCAGCGCCGCTAGCCAGCCCACAATCAGGGGCAGAGCCGCAGCAGGCTGGCTCAGCGGCGGCACAAAGGCAATACTCACACAGGCGAGCGACGCCAGCCCGATGACCAGCGCAATCCAGCCGAGGGACTTGAGCTGATCGGCAAAGCGAGGGCTGTAGCGCAGCACCATGCCGTTCTGCAGGTCGGCAATGCCGCCGTGAACGGCCAGCACTTCTGGCGCATGGGCAATAAACGAAAAGATACGGGCGCGGTCGGCCTCGTCTTCAATCTCGTCCTGAAACACGGTGTGAAACGGGATCACATCACCCGGTTCTGCCTTGTCCAGCCATTCCACCAGGCGGCTCGGCACAGTGGCATAGCCAATCCAAAAAATCATCTCTTGCCAGAGCGAATCAAGCTGACTTATCAGCTGAAGCTGCCGCTGCACCTCGGCGGGCAGGGTCTGCGGTTCGGCCAGCAGCGGCACCGTGCATGCCCGCCGCCACAGTTCGCCAATGCGGGACGTTGTATCGTCGGTTGCACCAGAGGCTAGTGAGTCCACCAGCTGTTGCAGGTGGTCGCGGGTGTTGGCAACATAGCCACTATACTGCCCCAAGTCGGTTTCGCCGGAGCGGACGCTAGCGAGCACCGCCCGCAAGCCTTGCAGCTGCACCCGAATCTGCCGTAGAATCGCCACATGCGGGTTGCTCGGGGCTGGCAGCGGGCCGCGCAGCCGGGGTTGCGTCGTTGGCACGGCTGCTGGCATTGATGGCGGCTCTACCAAGGCCGCAGGCCGGGCTGCTGCCCTGGCCGAGGCTGGTGCTGGCGGCGGTACGCCCAACAATGCAGTCAACGTCTCATCTTGATGCTCATCTGCCGCCGCTTGCAACTCTGGACGGTCAGAGCGCGGGTTCGGGTTTGCCATGCCTTCCCTCCGGGTACACCTGTCGGCTGCTGCCTATTCTACCCGAATAAACGGCGGAGGTATGCAGGAGCAAGTTGGCAGTTGGCAGTCTTTCGGGACATTGCCAACGACCAACGGTAATGCTCCATCAGGTTGGCGCACCAGTCTATGGAATGCGGCAGCCATGCTGCCGGGCGGGAGCGCGGCTCCCGCAATCCAAACGTGCGAGAACCAGGACAGGTCTGAGACCTGCCCCTACTGCACGGCCCAGATCACATCGGCGAGGGTGGGGCTGCCGGGGGCGAACTGAAACTGGTGCAAGCGGCGGGCATCAAACGTTCGCAGGTAGTCATGCACCTGGGACTCAAGCCAGGTGAGGTCGGCCCTGAGTCGCCAGTGTTCGCCGTTGCGTGCGTGCAGCACCACAAACAGCCGATTACCCATGTGTTTGCGCCCGCCCTGGCTCTGGTTGGTGTAGAGCCAGGTGATAAAGCGGCGGGGATGGTGGCGGGCATAATCCAACGGACGGCGAAAGCCCTGGGGAAAAACCGAGGTTTTGTGGTCGAACTGCACGCCGTCAATCGCGAAGTCCATCAGCCGGTCGCAGTGGTTCACTGCGGGCACCACCCGCCGCGACGCGCAGAACATCGCCTCAACCGCCCGGGCCGACCAGAAGTTGTACCAGCGGTTCAGGGCGTAGCTCCGCAACGTCGGATAGTTGGGCAACAGACTCAGCCGCACCTGGGCCTGGGCCAGCACACCCTCAAACGTCGGTACGCGGTACACGAAGCTGGTGAGTCGATCAAACGCATCGTTCTGGCGCTGGCCATGCCAGTCGTAGCCATGGGCCAGCATCTGGCGCAACTCGTGTTCGATGGAAGGGAGGGAAGGTTGCATGGCGATTGACGATTGACGATTACCGGACAAAAACGCAGAGAAGCAGAGATGCAGAGACGCAAAGCAATTTACGCATTACGCATTACGTTTCACGTTTCACGTTTCACGCATTACGCATTACGCATTACGTTTCACGTTTCACGCACGACGCGGACTGAAGTCCGCACTACGCATTACGCTTCACGCTTCACGTTTCACGTTTCACGTTTCACGCACGACGCGGACTGAAGTCCGCACTACGCATTACGCTTCACGCTTCACGTTTCACGCTTCACGTTTCACGCTTCACCTACTTCGCGTCCTTCGCGGTTTATTTCTTACGGAACAGAAAAACATACTCGTGCTTAAAGATGTAGAAGCCGCCGACCAGGGCACGATAGCGCCAGAGTTCCTTCTGGTTGCGTTTGCCGGTAGTCTCCTCGAAGTTTTTAACAATAATGCTTTTGAGCATAAAGCCGTGGCGCAGCGTCTCTTCCATGGCCCGGAAGCCTAGCGGCACCCACTCACCCTTCACATACTTGTCGCCGATGACCAGGGCCAGGTAGCGCCCTTTGTCAAGCACGGGGGCCACGTTGGCCACCACCCGCCCCAACATGGCCAGAAATTCCTCCACGGTGGCGGCGTTAGAAAGGTCACGCCCATCTTCGCTGAAACGAATGATGTCGTGGTAGGGCGGGTGCAGCAGGGCCAGCTGCACTGATTGCACACCCTGCGCCGCCAGCACCTCAGCCACTGGTGCGCTGCTGCTATCGCCCACATGGATGATGCTGGCGACGTTATGTTTGTTTGGCTCCTGGGCCACGTTTTGCCGCGCCCATGTGGCCACCTCGGCCTGCAGCTCAATTCCCAGGCAGTTGCGCCCCAGTCGCTGCGCCTCCAGCAGCGTCGTGCCCGAACCGGCAAACGCATCCAGCACCCACTCGCCCCGCTTTGTGAAGCGCCGCAGCAGCTGGTTGGGAATCTGCGGAATGAAGTTGCCCCAGTAGCCCGCCGTGTGTGCGCCGCTGCTATCGCGCCGCTCCATCAGCCACAGGCTATCGGTCACAATATCGTCGTACTCCTTCCAGCGGTTCAGGTTCAAGTCGTTGATGGCGCTTGAGCGCACTTCACTCGCCGCTTTGACCAACCGCTCTGTGTAATATACCGCTCGCTCCAGGGTAAACGATGCGCTGATCTGCTGAAGTTCGGCCAACACATAGTTTAAACTCAGGCCGTCGGCCTCGCCTTCATCGCTCACATGGATGGCGTCAGCTGGCTGGTACAGCCGCTCCACCAGCAGCGCCACCTCGTGGCGCAGAGACTCAAGCGAAGGTGTGGCCCGTATCTGTTGGAGTGCTTCGAGCAGCAGCGTGGTGTTGAGGGGCATGGCGATTGACGATTACTCGATTGGCGATTGACGATTACTCGATTGACGATTACTCGATTGACGATTGCAAACCACATGCCAACTTACGCATCACGCAGTACGTTTCACGCACGACGCTTCACGCTTCACGCTTCACGTTTCACGCGGACTGAAGTCCGCACTACGTTTTGCGCATCACGCATCACGCATCACGTTTCACGTTTCACGCATTCCTTCGCGTCTCTTCGCGGATCAACCCAGCCGTGCCAACTCCTGCTGGATGATGCGGCGGGCGACGGCGAGGGAGGTAGCGTAGGTTGGATCCATGCCAAAGTAGGAAAGGTTGCGCGAGCCAAGGTTGTGGCCTTTGCTGTAGGGCGTGTCCGAGGCGTAGTGCAGAAAGCCGATGTCAAAGGGCGGGCGCAAAAAGCTCACCGTATCGCCAGTCGGATAACGACTCGCAAAGGTTTGCTCGTAGATCGCGCTCAGGTACGGCCCCCCTTCCATCTCCACATCGGTGAAAAAGTCGCGGTACAGCGCTTCCAGAAAGGCGCTGTTCTGCAAAAAGGTGCCCCGCGACGTAACGGCTTTCTGGTTGTCGAGCACGCTGCCGTGGGCCAGGTAGGGTTCCACATCGGCGGCACGAAAGGCGGGCGCAAAGCTAAAGGTCGTGTCGGTGTGTTCGTCGTAGACCACGTTGGGAATCAGCACATCGCCGATTTTGCCATTGAGCGTGGCCGCTTTGCCCACCACATAGACGCCACACAACTCGCCCACGCTGCGAGCGATGATTTTGAGGATGTGATAAGCCGCCAGGCCGAGCGGATAATCAATATTCACAATCAGGGCCTGGCTTTCGCTGAGCCGCTCGCTACCCTCCAGCCGCAGGCGCGGATCAATTACTGCCGGGTCGAGTTTGCCCAACTCAATCACCTGGGCATCCACATCAACATAGAAGCGGCTGGCGACGCGGTGAATGCCGAGCAGTTGCTCCTCGTCGGCCCGCCGCTCGAAGTAGGCTTTGCTGGCGCTTTCGGCCTGGTATTTTTTTTGCACGTAGTAGAGAAAATTCTCTAGCGACGAGGGCACCTGGGCTTCGACAATCTTCTCGTACTCGGCCACCAGGTCGGCGTGGGCACGCTCGCGGATAAAAGCCAGCAATTCATCGCTGTTCCGCAGCGCAAAGCCCGAAAACAGGTTGATCAGGCTGTGGGTGTTGCTGGAAACGAAATAGATCGGGCGCTGCTGCATGTTGAGCTGGCTCAACTGCTCCTCGATTTGCCACCACCAGCGCAGTGTGGCCCGCTCATAATCCATCAGCGAGCCGCCCAGCATGCGCACCGCGATACGTTTTTTGTGCCGGGCCATCGCCGCTAGCCGCCCGTCCAGCCGCTCGCCCCAGATGGTGCGCAGTCGCCCCACATCCTCCGCCGTAAGTCCCATGCGCTCAATCAGGGTAGCGCTATCGGGCGCTGGCCTGGTGCTGGCCGCCAGTTCATCGCTGAGTCGCTCGTAAAACTTGTTCCATTCCAGCTGAAACGACACCAGCATGGGCATCAGGTCGTCCACGTCGGAAGGGCTGGCGATGAGAACGGCAAGGGTTTCGTTGCCATCGAAAAACATTTTGCGGCGGCGACCAGGGGCATTCACCTTCTGCCAGTTCAGCACATCGCCATAGCCGCTACGGGCAAACACTTCGTGCGACTGGCCGAGCAGCACCAGCCGCACCTGGTCAATGCAAGAGGGCAGCCGCAGCGAGGTGTAGGTCAGCGCCGAGAGATCAGGCGCGGACTCACGCACGCCGTGGTGCAGGCTTGGTTCCAGGGCCGCAAACAGTTCGGCCAGGGCCTGCACCTGAATTTCGCCACTGCTGCGCAACAACGAGTGGTAGGTGCGATGAAACAAATCCAGCGGCCCCCGCACGGCCCGATCTTGCACAAACATAGGTACTCCCGATCACAACAACGCCGCAATGATGTGGCTATTATACCCAGAATTGACCGAAGACTGGAGACTGGAGCCGAAATGACAAGATGACAAGATGACAAGATGACCACTTTTCAATAGTTCGCAACGGTGCTTTGTCTACCATATGGCTCGCTGTCATTCCGACCGCAGGGAGGAATCTGCATGGCCAGGCATTGAAGGCCCCTCACATTCGTTCGGGTGACTATAGATATGATTAAAAAACTTCGTTAACAGGCTCTGTTCATCGTTCATTTGCGTAATTTACACGAGTTACGCGGTCGTGAACAAGCGGGAGGTTTGGAGGGTCTGCGACCCTCCGAAATACTTTCTGTCCCGGCGAGCG
>JALONX010000214.1 GCA_025454695.1 Chloroflexaceae bacterium | reverse complement strand
GCCGAGAGCCAGTTGAAGGTGAAGATGGCGGCTTCAGCGGCAGGTTTGGCCACAATCGGCGCATCGCGCAGGATCATCTTGTCTAACCCTGGGATGGCCCACTTAAACTGCGAAATGCCGCTGAGGAAGTTGGGCGCATCCTTGGCACCGCCGTTAAGGAATTCCTTTACCTGCGGCAAGCCCCAGGCGAACACAAACACCGTGAGCATAATCCAGGGTGTCCAGGCCCGCAGGGCAGCCCGTCGCTCCACACCAGATTGCGAGCCACGGGCGGGCAGAATCATGCCAGCACCGGAACCGCTGGCCCCACCAGCAAGCGTGGGCGAGGCCGGGCGCACCTGGCGGAAGTCATCTTCAGCCGTTTCGCCGGGGAAGCGCCATGTGTTTTTGGGCTGCCAGAAGCGCAGCAGTACCACCAGCGAGGCCATCGAAACAATCGAACTGACGATGTCTACCAGCCAGGGGCCGTGGAAGTTGCTCACCAGGAACTGGCAGATGGCAAAGCTCAAGCCCGCCGTCAAACATGCGGGCCAGACTTCTAGCATGCCTTTGCGGCCCGCCATGGCCCAGACCAGCCAGAAGGGCACCAGCAACGAGAAGAAGGGCAACTGCCGCCCCACCATCGCGCTCAGGACGTGAATATCAATTCCGGTGACGCTGCTCAGGGCAATAATCGGTGTGCCAAGGGCACCATAGGCCACCGGAGCGGTGTTACCGATCAGGGCAACACCTGCCGCCAGCAACGGGTTAAAGCCCAGACCAATCAGCATGGCCGCCGAAATGGCGACAGGGGTGCCGAAGCCTGCCGCGCCCTCGATAAAGGCACCAAAGCTGAAGGCGATCAGCAAAGCCTGCACGCGGCGGTCGTTGGCAAGGCTGGCAATGTGGCGTTTCACCACCTCAAACTGCCCAGTTTTAACCGAAATGTCGTAGATGAAGATCGCACAGAGCACAATCCAGCCAATGGGGAAAAGGCCGTAGAGTGCGCCGTAGCCTGCCGACGAGAGCGCCAACGTGCTGGGCATGCCAAACACAAAAATAGCGACCAGCAACGCCGTCGCCAGGCCAAGCAGGGCCGCGATGTGGGCCTTCACATGGAGCCAACCGAGCAGACCGAGCAGCACGACGACGGGCAGCGCAGCGACCAGTGCCGAAAGCAGCAGGTTGCCGAGTGGGTTGTAGACTTGAGTCCAGGGCATACGACACATCTCCTTCTACATTGAAAAGAACCGTCGAGGCGAACCGGACAACCAGTAGGACAAGAACCAGGAACTGAGAACCAAGAACCTTAACGTGCGACATCCTGTTTCGCAATCAAGCATCAGGAACTAGATGCAAACATTGACTGACCAGGGGTCGCGCTTGCATTTCCAATCCACTCTACAATCTGCACTTCATAAGGGCCTTTCGCAGAGTGTACTAAAATCAACATCTTTCTGGCATAAATATCAACAACGCAAAGTTATGAATTGATTATTGTGGCAAACAGGGCAGGAGGGGTTATCGAGTAAAATATGGGGTGCTGTAATCTGTGAGGCGTAAAACATACTACGTGAAACGTGAAACGTGAAACGTACTGCGTATGCAAAAGCTGAAGGCTGAAGGCTGAAGGCTAAATGCTGCGAAATCGCTCACCTTGTCACCCTGCCTGCCCTGAGGCCCCCCTGAGCCTGTCGAAGGGCTTGTCGAAGGGTCACCTTGTCATCTTGTCTCCGGTCTCCGGTCTCCGGTCTCCGGTCACTCGTCACTTGTCACTCGTCACTCGTCACTCGTAATGAACACATTCTCTTTCACCGCTGATACTGAACGGGGCCGCTTCTTCGATTTCGAGCGGCCCATCACCATTACCCACGCCCCTGGCAGCCTGGATGTGCTGGGCGGGCTGGCCGAACACGCTGGCGGCCTGGTGTTGCGGCTGCCACTGGCCCCCGCCGCCCATGTCGCTCTTCAGGGCGACATGGAACCCACCATCCGCATGCGCCTGCTGGAGGCCGACGGCACCGCCCACGACGTGAGTCTGCCATGTGAACGTCTCGCCCCAGGAGGCGAACCTATTGAGTATAGCGATTGGAGAGTAGTGATGAGAGATTTCTTAGCTCTCCAATCCCCAATCGCCTGCCCTGAGCAACGTCGAAGGGCCAATCCCCAATCTCCAATTCCCAATCTCCAATCTCTCATCGCTTTCTCTGCCTTTCTCGTGCTCATGCGTGAGGAGTTTGTGCGCTTTGCGGGCGGGGTACGGCTGCTCGTGCGCTGCGACATTCCGCTGGATGAGGGTGGACGGGCGGCGCTGGCGGTGGCGGTGTTGCAGGCACTTGTGACGTGGGCCAATGTGCGGCTGCCCACCCGTGAGCTGGCACTCCATGCCCAGACGCTGGCCCGCCGCTGCCTGGAGCTGCCCGATGGCGTGGCGGCTCCCGCAACGGCCCTTCACGCCACGGCGAAGCACGGGCTGCTGCTGCGTTGCAATCCCCTTGCTGTGGCAGGCAACCCCCACCTGCCCCACGATGTGGGCCTGTGGGCGGTTCAGCTGGGCGAAGCTGACGCACGACCGTGGCGGCAGGCACAGGTCGCCGTGGCAATGGCCGGGCGCATCCTCAGCCAGCAGTTGCTGGCCCAGGAAGGGGCCGAGGCCGCCACGGTGGAGCCGGAACAGCGCCGGGCCGCCCGTGCCCTCCGTGGAACCATGCAACAGGGCTATCTCGCCAATCTCAACCTGGCGGGGTTTGCCCAACGTTTTGGGCAGCTCCTGCCTGAGTCGCTCTCCGCTGCTGCGTTCCTGGCCCAACACGGCCCCCTGCCCGACGACCTGCTACCGCTGGAGCCTGGGGCTGTGTACCCGTTGCGAGCCATTGCCAGCCATGCTGTGGCCGAGAGCTTCCGCGCCCGCACGGCGGCGGCGCTGCTGCCCCACGCCCACGGCCACAGCCGCGACGAAACCCTGGCCCTGCTCGGTGAACTGATGGCTCAATCGCACGATGAAGCTGCGACCTACGGCCTGGCCACGCCCGCTGCGCAGCGCCTGGTGCAACTGGTGCAGGCGGCAGGGCCGGAGCACGGCCTTTGGGGCGCACGGGCCTGCGGTGGCGGCCACATGGTGGCGGTGCTGGGGCGGCACAACAAGGGTGAGGCGCTGCACAAGCTGGTAGATCAGTTCAATGCGGAAACGGGCGGGGCGGCGCGGGTGGTGGAGGGTGTATCTTAACGCAGAGACGCTGAGGGGCAGAGGCGCAGGGATGGGCAGTTGGAAGTTGGCAATTTGCAGTTAGCAGTTGGTAATTTGCAGTTGGCAGTTGGTAATTTGCAGTCGGCAGTTGGCAGTTGGCAGTCGGCAGTTGGCGCACGTTCTGTAACCCGCCCGCAACGCGCCGTGCAAACGATGAACGATGAACGATGAACGATGCACCACGCAATGGCGTAGGGGCGCGGTCTCCGTTTCCGCCCGCAATGCACCACGCAATGGCGTAGGGGCGCGGTCTCCGTTTCCGCCCGCAATGAAAACCACAATGAAGTCAGATGGCGACTCGTAACCACCCCTGATTCGTTGAAGAAAAGTTATGCTATAATCAACCCCATCCTGGTACCGCCGACAACAGATGAGGTTGATACCGCAGCCACCGCCGTTGCGCTTCGTCTTCCTGCCCCTTGTGACACGGTAGCTTAACATACACGCCCGGCGCTGCCATAGCGCCGGGCGTGTTGTCATTCCGACCGTAGGGAGGAGTCTGCATAGCAGTTGCATGGAAGCCCCCTCGCTGCGCTCGGGGTGACAATGGTTTTCCTTGTCATGCCGACCGCAGGGAGGAATCTGCATAGCAGTTGCATGGAAACCCCCTCGCTCCGCTCGGGGTGACAGAGATACGCGGGAGCTTCTGTGGTCATCGCCGCCGCAACAGCAGCACCACAATGGTGACAAGCAGGGCAATAATGATGATGGGCACTGCCACAATCGCTGCAATAATCACCACTTCCCACGGGCCAAGAGCAAACATAACGAACTCCTATGCTACCTGTCTGTTGTTCCGGGCAGGGACGGAGTTCATTCTACCACTCGGAGAGTCAGTTTGCCGAGAGCAGTTTGCAGTTCGCAGAGAGCAGTTGGCAGAGAACAGTTGGCAGTTGGCAGTTGGCAGTTGGCAGTTGCGAGTGGCAACGTGTTGCCACCTACAAAATCAATGATTCTTCCTGTCATCTTGTCATCTTGCCTGCCCTGCCTGCCCTGAGCGAAGCCGAAGGGAGCTTGTCGAAGGGTCATCTTGTCAAATGATCTGTGCCTCTGCGTCTCCGCGCCTCTGCGTCTCTGCGTTTCTGCCGGTAGCTCACGCCGCAAACCAGCGCCGAATCAGCTCGACCTGAAAGCGGTAGCCCTCGCCGTCGCGCTCAATGGCGTCGCGGCGCAGCAGCAAAGTGAGCGCCTCGTTCAGCTCAGTGCCGCCAATGCTTGCCAGCGCCGTTCGCGCTAGCGTGGCCCCTTCGCCTGCTGCGGCGATGGTGCGCAGCAGCGCCTCGCCGCTGTCGCCCGCCTGGTTGGCCATGTCGGCGAAAAACATGTCGCCCGCCATCAGCGCGTTGGGCACCGCTGCTTCCACATCGGCCTCCGTCACCAGTAGGCGGCGTTCGGCTGGCCCGTCGTTTTTCAGATGCACAATCTCCGAGCAGAGCAGTTGCACCAGGTAGGGGTGGCCCCGCGTCAGTGCCAGCACCCGCTGGCTGGCGGCTGGTTCGTAGCGTAGCGCAAAGCCTTGCACCGGGTTTTCAATCAGGGCCAGGGCGTCGCCTGGCTCCAGGTAGCCAATCTTAATCACCTGAAGATTAATCAACTGGCTAGCCCAGTGGCGAAACTCATCAATCGTGTGGGAACCGGCTAGCAACACCTTAAAACGGGGGCGGTGCTGAATCAGGCTCCGCAGCGTTCGCATCATGTCGCTGGCGTCAAAACGGCCCCGCCCGATGATTGTGTCCAGGGCTTCGAACTCATCTAGCGCCAGCAGGGCCGTGCGCCCTTGCCGTTCTAGCAGCCGTTCCACCTGCGTCAGCCAGTCGCTAAATGCCGTAAAAGGGTGGGCTTCCAGGGCCTGGCGGTCGGGCGCGGGCAGACTCAGGCGGCGGTGCTGCTCGGCGGAACGGGCCATGGTGGTGGCCAGGGCGTAGAGAAAATCGGCGTAATCTACCGCCCCGGAAATGCCCTCGCCGTCTACAAACAGCAGCACCGTGCTATCGGGCAGCAGCCGCCCCAGGTTGTGCAGCAGCGAAGTTTTGCCCATGCGCCGCTGGCCATACAGCAGCAGCGGCGGGCGGCGGCGGTCAACAATAATCTGCTCGATCCGCGCCGCCACGTCGGCCCGCCCCACAAACAGTTCCTGGTCATCGGCCAGCGGAATGCCGACGATGTAGGGGTTGTCAATGCGCTGGTTTTCGGTTGCCTGGCGGGCCAGCCGCTCGCCCTCCTCGGCCAGCAGCTGCCGCCAGCGGGCCACAAGCGGGCGAAAGCGGGCGGTGTAAGCGTCGCTGCTCAGGGTCATGTCGCGCAGCAGCGTTTCCAGGTTCTCTTCCGCCATGCGCAGCGCCAGCCGCCGGTGGTAGAGCGTGGTGCTGTTCAGTGCCGCCCGCACCGTCTGGCCGATGCGGCCCAGGGTGCGCAACAGCGGACTCACCGGGCTATCTAACTCGCCACTAGCCAGCGGCTGGGCCACCCGCGCCAGGCTTTCCACGTCCTGCACCTCGCCCAGGGTGCGCCGGTAGAGTTCGATCTGGGCCGACTGGGCCGCCCGGCGCTGGTAGCGGCTGGCCGAGAGCTGTTCAATCGCAGCCTGCGCTTCAGCCGGGTTGCGCCCGGCCACCAGTAGAATATAATCGTCCAGACTGCGGAACGGCAGCGGATGGACTTCATTCCAGAAGGCAGCGTGCCAGCGCAGGTGCGAAGGCGCGGTGGGGTTGGCCCGCTCGTCACGGCGCAGCAGCAGCATGTTCCAGGTTTCAAAAAAGGGGTGCAGCACCAGCGGCCCCCAGTAGGCAATCGTCGCCCCCAGCACAATCACCAGCACCGTCAGCGGCAGCCAGGGCCATGCAAACACCTGGCCTTCCAGCACCATCCACACGGCCCAGCTCAGGCCCAGGCCCATGGCGGCGGTGCTTGCGGCAATCTTTGGCCCGGCAATGCGCGAAACCACCGTGTAGGGCAGGCCCATCAGGGCGATGATGGCGATGGTGAAGCCAGTGGCCGTGCCTTCAAAAAAGGCCAGTTGCCGCAGCAGCAGCAGCAGCAGCGCCACGCCCAACAAACTGCCAACCGTGATCATCAGCACGACCTCGGCCCGCTGCCAGCCCACTGCCGCCACAAACACCGGCACCAGCAGCAGCAGAAACACGGGCGCGAGCCAGAAGGCCCACGAACTGCCCGCCATCACGCCCGCCGCCGGGAACAGCCAGATCACCAGGGCCTGCAACAGGCTGTAGTAACCGAACAGGGCCAGCGCCCCCAGAAACGCCCCCGTTCCGCCGCCGCTGAGCCAGCTAGCCCAGTTGCTCCGCCCCTCATCGTCACGGCTGTAGACGCTGTTGGCGATCAGCCCGCCCACGCCGCCAGTGAGTCCAATGCCCAGGCCGTAGACGAGCGCGGTGGCAAAGCCCGCCTGCACCGGGTAGCCCGCCTCGTAGGTCAGGCCGTAGCGCAGGGCGCAGATGAGGCAGCCGGGGAAGCTCAGAAACAGCCCCACTGGCACGCTGATAAACGTGCCACCCAGCACCAGGCAGCAGAGCATCACCAGCAGCGGTTCCACCAGGCCAATCAGCAGCAGTGGCCCTTCCACGCGGAAGACAAACAGGGTGAGTGCGCTCACCAGCAGCACCAGCGGCATGTAAATCATGTAGCCCAGCAACATGCGCCGAAACAGTGGGTGCTGCCAGTGCTGGCGGCTCAGGTCGGCAAAGGTGAAGTCGGGCCGCAGCGTCGGGTCAATCCGCGCCACAAACGCCGCCCAGGCCGAAGGCGTAAACATAATCCAGAGCAGCAGCTGCAAACTCCCCACCACCAGGTTGGGGTGTAAGCGCGACTCAGCGAGGGTATTCGATTGGAGTGCGGAAGAAGTAGCCATAGAACGAGAACCGAGAACCGAGAACCAAGAACCGAGAACCAAGAACCGAGAACCGAGAACCGAGAACCGAGAACCGAGAACCGAGAACCGAGAACCGAGAACCGAGAACCAAGAACCGAGAACCGAGAACCGAGAACCAGGCCTGCCCTGAGCTTGCCGAAGGGAACCGAGAACCGAGAACCAGGAACCGAGAACCGAGAACTGTTAGTAGTGAGCGGCAGGCAGCAGGCAGTTCGCCGTTCGCACTCGTCAGCCGGTTGCTAAGAAAAGGCTCACATCAGCTTTACCATGTGCGGCAAACCGTAGTGCGGACTTATGGAGTTTAATAATTAAATCAATAATACGATGCAGTCGCGCGATTTATCGCGCCAGAGCGTTGAATGCTCTATAAACTAATTTTTCTTGTATTCTTTGACCAACACGCTTGAGCGTGTTTTGGGCCTTCAGACGCTGAATTCATTCGGTGGCTATCGCGGCACAACATGTCTGGTTCTTTTTGGAAACGTCCATGAGCATGTTTTGGTCATTCAGACGCCGAATTATGAGTCTTTACAAAATAATCCAAATAACCATTGGAACAACACGCTTCAGCGTGTTTTGGTGTTCCAGACGCCGAATTCATTCGGTGGACAGGGCGGCACCGCGTGGCCGGATTAAAAAATAAATCTTCATCATTCGGTGGCTGAAACGAAGCAAAGTACAAAGATTTAGTTGCCAGTGTAATTAGTCCGTATCGTGGCGTACACGTGGACTAAAGTCCGCACTACGCACTACGCATTGGCAAAAAATACTCATTTCAATCCATGTCCAACTGCCAACTGCCAACTGCTCTTCATCTCTGCGTCTCTGCGTTTCTATCCAGTAATCGTCAATCGTTAATCATCAATTCCTTCGTGTCCTTCGCGCTCTTCGCGGATCACTTCCGGTCATCCCTCAAAAAGGTAGCGGTAGGCTGCGAGCTGCCGCAGGCCCTCGTCGCGCCATTCGGGGTCAATCGCGCCGTCGTAGCTCCAGTCCATGTGCGTCTGGCAGAGCAGCTGCACCAGGGCAGGCCAGCCCCGGCTTTCGGCCAGCACCCAGTCGGCATCAGCCGGGGCCAGCGGGTGGGGCGAACTGGCGATGAGTTCACGGGCGGCGGCTTCGCTAAGCGGCCCCACATTCAGGCGCTGAAAGATGTTAAAAAATGGCGAAGGCTTACCGGCAAGTTCCGCCTGCATCTTGGGTGCCTGGTGCGAGGTGATGATAAAACTGAGCTTGCCGCCGGTCTGGTTGGTGCCAAGCGAGCGCAGGCTC
>JALONX010000213.1 GCA_025454695.1 Chloroflexaceae bacterium | reverse complement strand
CCAGCGTTGCTGGCGAGGGCTGCATGGCGGCCAGGGTCGTCGTTGTTACCACGCCAGATGCAACCAACTGCTCGGTCTGGCGCAGGGCCGTTGTGATCATTTCTTGGTTCAGCGTCTGCCCGTTTGGGGCAGTTACCAGATTACTGCCAACTGCCTGCGTCGCCATCAGCAACGCCAGTGTCGCACTCGACATGTCCGGGGTGCCAAGAAGTCCGAGACGGGGCGGCACCCCCGGCTGTTTTGTCATCAACGGTGCGGCAATAGCCTGGAGCTCAGCCAGTGTCCAATTTGCAGACGGTGGCGGCAATCCCTGCGTTGTCAGCAGGTTCGCATGGTAGGCCAGCAGCGGCACCGCCACGCGCAACGGCAGTACCGTGCGGCTAGCGGTGGTGAACGGAAACCCGGCGGCGGGGTAGAAATCATCTCGGCTGAACTGGGGATCGGCATCCAGCAGCGGGGTGAGATCGAGCAACAGATCGCTGGCCATCTCCGCTGGCGTCACGTAGCTAAGCAGGGCGGTGTCGGCGGCAGCGGCGACCTGCTGGACTCGCTGCATGGCTGGTGCGGCAGGGTCGCGGCGCAGGGCGGCATCAATCGCTACAAATTGCACCCGTACATCCGGGTGTTGCTGCTCGAATGCGGCGATGAGCGGTTCGTAGGCGGCACGTTCGCTTGCCCGCGCACCAAAAGTAATCGTCACCGGCCTACTACCCTGGGGTGAGGTGCCGGGCGGCGGTGGAACGTCAGGCGGCTGTGGTGTGCTGCTACAAGCGCTCAACACCACGAGCAGCAGCAGAAGTAGTGGGCGAGTCCGTCGCATGCGACACCTCCACAGTCCAATCTCGTCTGCTAGCAGAGAACAGGTTGTGCATCTACATTTCCTGGCGAATCACGTCCTGACCGATACTGAGTCTGAGAAGTTAGCCGCACATACTAGTAATGCTGTAAATGTATATTTATTGTTTTGCAAAGTAAATCTTTTGTATTCTGTTTCGTTTTAGCCACCGAATGAATTCGGCGTCTGAAAGTCCAAACACGCTGAAGCGTGTTGACCTGAAAACACAAGAAGACTTCGTTAACGGACTATTTATTAGTCTGTTCAAAAAGTTATCGTATGTTTTGGGCCGCCTCAGCCACCGAATGAATTCAGCGTCTGAAAGACCAAAACACGCTGATGAAGATTAAAAATTAAATCCGGTATAGCCCGCGTAGGCGGGCTTCGCACATGAGAGCCGCGCCCTTTAGGGCTACGGCATGCGCGTATACCCGATTTATTCCTTAAAACTCATAAGCGTGTTGCTCTGTGAATACAAAGAGACTTCTTGAACGGACTATTTATTAGTCTGTCAACGAAGTCTTCTAGCATTGCTCATCAGTGTCACCCCGACCGCAGGGAGGGGTCTTCAGCGCAGCACCATGCAGATTCCTCACGTCGTTCGGAATGACAGCGCGTTGCATTGCATGCAAAAAGACTTCTTTGTCAGTGTATTTATAAATCACATGCGGCTCCTATGTGCGTTGTGACTCACGACGTTTCACGTTTCATGTGCCTACAGCGTCTATGGGGTTCCCTTAGTTCGCCAACCACCCTGGGTCAGCGGGTGCGGCTTGCTTGGCACAGGTTGGTGCATCAGTCCCCATGTGCATACAGCGCATAAAATCGGCAGTTCGTACCTGAGCGCGTTCGAGCTCTTCCGTGAGCGGTTTGCCCTGCAGGGCTGCTTGCAAGGCTTGGAGGAGCCAGTAGTAATAGAAGGGTGACTGTGAAGCAGTGCTGCTCCGCTGCTCCGCTGGGCGGCTCAGGGCCGTGCGGTAGCTTTGGAACACCGTGACCGCATTAGGCCGTGCGGCGGCTTGATAGTCGGCAGAGTCACCCACCGAGCTACGCACTGGCATACCAAGTCGTTGCACCAGGGCCACATCGGCGCTGAGTGCGTGTAGGAGTGTCCAGCATGCCTCCGGGTGGAGCGTCTGCGCTGAAATATATCCGGCCATAACATCGCGGGGGCCTACCATTGGGGGATGCGTGGCATACGGCGGGGTGGTGATCACCAGGCTGCCATCGGGTGGGAAGGTGAGTCCGCGCAAATCCCACGTCCCGGACGCAAGCCACATGCCTGCCTGCCCACGACTGATGATCTGGCGTTGGGCATCCCAATCGGTGGGCGACCAGGACGGAGACAGTTTTGTTGGCAGCGGTGCGCCCACCCGGAGCAGGTCGAGAAACGCTTGCAGCGCCGCTACGGTCTGGGGAGCGGTCAATTGCGGTTGGCGTTCGTCGCCCTGGCCTTGTACCAGGGACGCCCCCCGTTGCGACAGCATGTATGGCAGCAGCAACGCCTCGCCATTCGCATAGACAAACCCATAGGTGGGCTGCGGCCCGTCACGTTGGGTTAAACGTTCAGCGGTTCGCAGCAGGTCGTCCAGTGTCCAGCTTGCCTGCGGATAGTCAACTCCCCGTGCGTCGAAGACCTTCTTGTTGTAGATAAGGAGTGGAAAATTCGCCACCAGCGGCAGCCCGATCTGCTTGCCGTCGCGCTCAAACGCTGCCAAGGTTTGCGGCAAGAAATCAGTGCGTAAGTCGGTTTTGTCGGACTCAATAAACGGACTCAGGTCAACCACGGGGAGCGCCTGATCTCGAAAGCCCGGCGCAAACCCGACCACACAATCGGCGTTCTGTACCAACTCCTGGAGGCTCGCCCCGTTCGTCTGCGCCTCGGTCGTCACCTCAATCATCGGATGGGTAGCATAGAAGCGCTTCACTGCTTCGGGGAAGAGAGTCTCGTCATCGCTCACAGCGACAGCCAGGGTAATGCGTGCGACGTTTGGGTCAGTTGGTGGTGGTGGGGTGGCCACAACAATCGGGGCTGCCGCGCTCGCTGCGGGCGCATTCGCCGCCTGCTGCACCTGTGCTTGCGCGGTTTGCAGCGCCTGCATAGTGGTCGTTTGCCCATCGAGTACAGCCTCCAGCGCCTCAGTTACGGCATCAATAACCGGTTGATCGGCGGTTGTCACCGCTGCTGCGGCAACCGGACGCTGCGCCACCAGGTTCTGCACGGCTTGCACCGCTGCGGGCAGCTGTTGCCAGCCCAGGCTGCTGTTGCGCACGGACTCACGGGCCGGGAGTTGGGTTGGCGACGCGGTCAGCAGCGGGGCTGATTGCTGGCTTACAAAGGTAATCCAGCGCCAGGCCGCCTCAGGGTGCTGCGACCCGCTACTGAGGGCTACTCCTTCCGCGACACTCGTTACGGGCGCTGGGCCAGCCGGAAAGGGCACATAGCCGACGCCAAATGAGGGGGCGGGCGCGCCAGCAAGGAGGTCGGCGGGCCATAAGGCCACCTGGCCATTCAGAATACGCGGCGTGGTGTCCTCAAACCTATCGCCCAGGAGGGCGGGGAGTGCGCCCGTGCCAATGCGTTGCACGGTGCGGTCAAGGGCAAGCGCCACGTCCGAGTGCGTCAGTGCGGCCCGCTGTGGTTCGGGGCCGAGCAGCGGCATATTGGCTGCCGCCAGGTCGCCCAGCAGCGCCGTCACCGCATGGTTGGCCATTCCACCATTGAACAGACCCGACACGACGATGGTGTCGCCCTGCTTCTGGGCCAACTGATCAACCGCCTGGAGCAGATCGGGCCATGTCCAGGCGGCGTCGGGTGGGGGAAGACCCCGTTGTGCCCAGAGGTCTTGATTGTATGCCAGTAGTGGCAGATTGATGGAGAGGGGGAGCACCCGCTGGGCGTCAGCCGTTGTGGGCAAGGCAGCGGGAAAGAAGTCCTTGCGGTTAAAGGTGGCATCAGCATCTATCAACGGGGTGAGATCCGCCAGGGCCGGATTGGTCAGCACGCCCGGTTGGGGGTCAGTAAGAAACACGGTGTCTGCCATGGACGCAAGCGCCCGCACCCCACGGTTGAGCAGCTCCTCGTTCTGCTGACGCAAGTTAATCCAGCTATCCACTGGTACAAAACGCACTTCAATGTCAGGATTAGCAGTGTTGAACTGCGTGATCAGCGGCGCAAACCGCTGTCGCTCACTCTCCAGTGCGCCGAACGTGATGACGGTTGGTTGCGGGCTACCGTTCGCAGGTGTTGCGCCCACAGCGGGCTGGTTCGGTGGTGTAACTGGTGCTGGTGCCTGCCCCACCGCGCACGCACTGAGTACGAGACTCAGCAAGAGGATGAACACAACAACCGGTCGGTATGTCATCATCTCCTCCTAGTTGCCCACGTAGTTCACATCCTACCCGTTCTGCAACGGGTAGTAGGGAGATACGATGCCAGTGCTGGTACTACAAATCATGACGCTCTATGAGCAGTAAGTATAACACGATGCGCAGATGGGGTGAGCGTAGCGTAGCCGTAACCGTACTTCACAGAGGCCGACACTACCATGCGCTCCACACTAGGTCAAGCATTGTTCCCAAAAAATAGGGCCAGTGCCCATACCCTGGACACTGGCCCGGCTGCATCGAAGCTGTTGTTAAAAGCTCTCACAAAGGCACAAAGGCACAAAGGCTCGCCGCATAACGTATATACGAGACTTCTTTGCGTCCCTTCGATGCCTCTTTGCGGCTTTGCGAGCGATTGTTTGGCTTCCTACGCCGCCGTTTCCAGCAGTTCCTCCACCCGCATGGACAGCACCTTTGATGCGCCGTCTTCGCCCATGGTTACGCCGTAGAGGGTGTTGGCCGCTTCGATGGTGCCCCGGTTGTGGGTGATGAGGATAAACTGGGTGCCGCCGGTGAGCGCCGCCAGCGCATCGCGGAAGCGCCCCACGTTCGACTCGTCCAGCGCGGCGTCCACTTCGTCCAGAATGCAGAAGGGGCTGGGGTTAACGGTGAGGATGGCGAAAAGCAGCGCCGCCGCCGTCAGCGTGCGCTCGCCACCGGAAAGCAGCGAGAGGTTTTGCTGGCGCTTGCCGGGTGGCCGGGCAATGATCTCCACCCCGACGGGGCGGCTGGCGGCTGGAGCGGCCTCGTCTTCCACACCGTTGCCTGGCTCTTCGCTGCTGTTGCTGCTGGGTCGGGTGAGCATAAGCCTGCCGCTGCCGCCGCCAAACAGCTGGGTGAAACTCCGTTCGAACTCCACCGCCACTGCCCGAAAGGTCTCGTCGAAGCGGGCGTGCATGGCGCTTTCCAGCTCGTTGATCAGTTCTAGCAGCGACCTGCGGGCCTGTTGCAAATCGCTGATCTGGCTGGAAAGAAACTGCTGGCGCTCAAAGGTCTCGTCGTACTCCTCAAGTGCCAGCGGGTTGATGCTGCCTAGCCGATTGAGTTTCTCCCGTAGTCCGTCAATCCGGCTTTGCAGCCCGGCCATGTCAAGCGGCTCGTCCGGGGTGGCTGCGCCGTCCGCCGCCTGCCCGCCACGAGAGTTGATTTCAATATTCTCGGCGGCGGCCCGCTCCTCCAGCGTGTCCACCCGATCTCTGGCCCGTTGCGCTTCAACCGCGGCCCGCCCGTGAGCGCTTTCGTTTTCGAGCAGGGCGCTGGTGGCCAGGGTCTCGGCCTCTTCCAGGGCGGTCTGGCGGGTTTCCTCGGCGACAAGTTCGGCTTCCGCCGGGTCAATCTGCGCCCGCAGCCGGTCAATGTCTTCCAGCAGCATGCGGTGGCGGGCCTCGGCCTGGTCGTGCGTCGCACTGATCTGCACCCGTTCAGTGGAAAGGGCGTCGGCGCTACGAGCCAGTTCGGCCTGCTGGCGGGCCAGCCGTTCAAGCGCATGGCGGTGGCTGGCAACCAGATTGCGCTGAGCCTGCAGCTGGCTCTCGGCGCTGGCCACTGCCGCCCGCATGCTTGCAAAACGTTCCTGGGCGGCGCGGGTGCTTTCGGCTTCGGCCTCCTGCCGCGCCCGCAGTTCATTGACATGGGTTTCGGCGGTGGCGGCGCGAGCCTCGGCCTGGGCCTGCTGTGCCACCAGCGCCTGCTCTTGCGCATCGAGCGCGGCCATGTCGTTGGCGGCGCTATCGTGGCGCTGCTGCTGCCATGTGTACTCCTGTTCGGCCTGGGCGGCGCGGCGCGTGGCCGCATCCAGGCTGGTGCGCTGGCTGTCGCGCAGCCGTTGGGCCTCGCGGCTTTTGCTCTCGGCTTCCCGCAGCGCCTGGGTGGCGGCAGCGACCTGCTCGGCTAGCTGGTTGCGGTGGGTTTCAGCCTCGGCTACGGCAGCCTGGGCCTGCTGCACCTGCTGGGGCAGTTCGCGCAATTCACGCTCGCGGCGCAGCGTGCCAGTTTCCTTGGTCGGTGCGCCACCCGTCACCGCGCCGCCCGTGTTCACCTGCTCGCCGCCAAGGGTAACGATGTTCCAGCCACCGGGCAGCCGTCGCAGCTCCGTCCGTGCGGTGGGCAGGTCGCGCACAATCAGCACGCGGCCAAGCAGCTGCTGCACCGCCGGGGCATAGCGGGCGTCATACTCCACCAGTTCGGCGGCAACTCCCAGCACGCCGTTGTCGGTAGGGCGAACACCAGGTTCACCCCTACTGTTCTCGGTTCTCCGCAGGCTGTCCAGGGGCATAAAGGTCGCCCGGCCCACGCCGCTCCGTTTCAGCTCGGCGATGGCCTCTTCCGCATCCTGCCATGTGTCCACCACAATGTTTTGCAGGCGCGAGCCAAGGGCCACTTCCACGGCGACTTCAATCTCAGCGGGGGTGCGGATGATGGACGAGATCAGCGCGAAGCCGCCCCGGCCCACCTTTTCGGCCCACTGCATGGCGGCCTTCACCCCGGCAAAGGCCCCGCTGTAGGAGCGGGCCAGCCGGGTGAGCGACTCATAGCGGGCTTCGCGGTCGGCCAGGGTGCGGCGGGCACTCGCCAGGGCTTCGTCGGTGCGGCCCCGTTCGGCCCGCAGGCCATCGAGGGCGGCATGGGCAGCCTGTTCCGTTTCGGCAGCGGCGGTGCGGGTGGCTTCGCTAGCGGCCAGGTCGCGTTGCGCCGCTTCGAGTTGCTGGCGTGCCCCGGTCAGCCGCTCGTCGGCCTGGCGCAGGGCAGTGGCCAGTTCGGCCTGGTCACGGGTCAGCCGGGTGCGCTGGTTGGCCAACTGTTCGGCTCGGCTGCGCATGGTGGCCAGTTCCGTGCGGGCATGCACGGCGCTGTCCTGGGCCTGGCTCAGTTCGCGGGCCAGGCTGCGGCGGGCCTGCTCAATCGCGGCGATTTCCTGCTCGGCCTGGCCCAGCTGGCTTCGTTGTTCATGCAGATGGGACTCTGCGGCGGCGAGAGCTGTTTCGGCAGCCTGGCGCTCGTGGTCGGTTTCGCTCTGGCGCAGGGCCAGTTCGCCCTGGCTTCGCTCCAGTTCTTCGTGGCGGCGGGTGAGCGCAGCCAGCCGTTCGTTGCCCACCGCCAGTTCGCGCTGGGCAGCCTCGGCATGGCGGTGCAGTTCGCTGCTCTGGCGGTGCAGCTCGCCCAGGCTGTCGCGGCGGCTGCGCAGCGCTTCACGGAGCGTGCGCAGCTCAGCGCTGGCGCGGGTCTGTCGTTCGCGGGCAGCCGCCAGTTCGGTTTCCAGCTGGGCCACGTTGGCGGCGCTGGCGCGGGCGGCTGCGGCGGCAGCCCGCCACTGGGCGCTGTAGAAACTGGTCAGCAGCCCCCGCAGTTCATCGCTCAGTTCGCGGTGCTGGCGGGCCTGGCCAGCCTGCCGTTTCAGCGAACGCAGGCGTGGCTCCAGTTCGCTCAGCAAATCGCCCAGGCGCTGCACATTGGTGTCGGTTTCGCGCATGCGGCGCTCGGCCTCGGCTTTGCGCACCTCGTAGCCGCCAATTTCGGCGGCATCCTCAAACAGGCGGCGGCGCTCCTCGGGCCGCAGGGTCAGCGCGGCATCCACCAGGCCCTGGTTGATGATAGTGTAGGAATCGCCCAGCGGTTCCACCGCTTCCTGCACATCCCGCAGGCGCACACGGGCACGGTTGATAAAATATTCGTTGTCGCCCGCCCGCGTGGCCCGCCTGGTGATGGTCACTTCGTCAAAGGCCAGCGGCAACAGGCGGTCGCTGTTATCAATCGTCAGCGACACCTCGGCCAGGCCCGCCGGGGGTCGGCGCCCGCCGCCGCTGAAGAGCAGTTCTTCGGTTTTTTTGCAGCGCAGGTTGGCAAAGCTCTGTTCGCCCAGCACCCAGCGCACTGCGTCGGCGATGTTGCTTTTGCCGCTGCCGTTGGGGCCAACCACGGCAGTCACGCCGGGGCGAAATTCTAACACCGTGCGATTGGCAAAGGTCTTAAACCCCTGCACTTCCAGACGCTTAAAATACATGGCGAGTTATGAGTTACGAGTAAGCCGGGCAGATAAACGCAGAGGCGCAGAGACTCGGAAACGCAGGGACGTTTTTCGCCGAGGTGCCGGTCTCCATGAGAGAAATGGCAGATCAGAAGAAACAATCTTCAATCTCTTCCAATCTCTTTTGCCGCTTCTGGCTGCGAAAACCGCGTGA
>JALONX010000212.1 GCA_025454695.1 Chloroflexaceae bacterium | reverse complement strand
GAATAAAGTTGATCGGGCTGAGCTGGTGGTTAATCTCATGCACTAGGCCCCGGCTCATTTGCCCCAGTAGTGCCAGCCGTTGCACTTCCAATGCTTGCTGCTGAAAGGCGGCCCGTTCCAGCCATGCGCCAGCGGCCAGGGCTGTGGCACTGGTGTGCAGTTCGTGGCTGGCATTGAAGGCGTGGGGCTGTGGGCTGAAGAGAAACAGCGCATGCCGTTCCTTCAGGTGGGTAGGCAGGCGCAGACCCAGGCAGGATCGGAACGAGAGTAGCGGTGTCAGGTAGCGCAGGCGGGCTTCGGCCTGCTGGCTATCATCAATGCGCAGCAGCGGCTGATCTTCGGCCACATCGCGCACGGGGCTATGCAGCAGGCCGCTGATGGCTTCGTCGTTGAGCGGGGCGACGCCAACTTCGGCGAGGATGCGGACGGCCCGACGAGTTGGTTCCAGCGCGAATAGCACGGCCTTCGCTGCGCCAGTGGCGGAACAGGCCTGTGCTAGCAGGTCGTGCAAAAACTGGGGCCGAAAGCCGTTGGTGTGGAGGAGATGGGGGAGGGCAGGCCGTTGCTGCTCCAGCGGTTCGGTCAGTTCTGGCAGGGCTTCGGGTGCTTCGGGTTGGGCAACTAGCAGGGCCTCAACATCTGCGGGCTGCAACGGTTTAAGCAACAGATGCACGCCCTGCCGGTGCCAGTGGGCGATTTCGTCCCCATGTTCACTGATGCGTGTCCAGTCGGTCATCAAGGCGCAACGCAGACTCGGCCAGCGCTTGCGCACATGGCGGAGCACCGTTAGTCCATTCTGCTGTGGCAGACCAAAATCAGTCAACACCAGGTCTGGTGTCATCTCTTCTAACAACAGAAACGCTGCTTCGGCGCTTTCCGCCGCCCTGACCTGGTGCCCTTCCTGTTCAAGCCAGCGAGCCAGGGCCTGGCGCTGGGCACTATCGTCTTCCACCACCAGGATGCGCCAGCGCAGGGTGGGTGGGCTGTCCGCGTCGGAGTGCGAAACCGTGTCCGACAGGGTTGCTGATGCTTCATCAGTTCTAGCAGGCAGCTGGCCACGGGGCCAGCGTTGCAACAGTGCCCGGCTGAGGTTGAATGAAATCTGGCGAGAGCGAGGCTCAATCCGCTCCACCAGCACCTTCACCACATCGCCAGCCCAGAAGAGATCTTCCACCGGTTGCCCTTGCAGATGGGCGGGTAGCCGGGAATTATGCAGCAGACCGCTGACACCCGGTTCTAGCTCCACAAACACGCCGTAGGATTGCACACTGGTGACAGTTCCCTGCACCAGATGGCCCACTGGGTAGCGCACGTCCAGCATGTGCCAGGGATCATGTTCGGCCAGGCGCAGACTCAGTTCAAGTCGGTCATCTAGGCCAATGCCGAGGGGCAGGGCCTGGCACGTATCGCCGGGCTTGAAGCGACGTTGCCAATTGTGGCGACTTTGCCGATCCCAGCCGATCTCCCGTTCACGGATGAGGCCCTGGTTGCCGTCGGGCAGGCGCACCAGCAAGCCAAAAGGCAACAGTCGTACAATCTGCACGCTGATAAATTGTTCGTCTAGCGTTGCCACACTGTAGCCCCCGGAAGAACGACGTATCGGTAGATCGTTTGGCGAGATGTGGGCTTATTGTACGGATGAAACTGGGATTTGCCTAGAGGTGAAAAACGGCAACTGGCTGGCAATTAGGCGGCAATTAGGGGAGACTGCGTAGAACCGAGAACCTTATTTGGGGTTGTGGGAGCTGTGGGAGTTGTGGGAGTTGTGGGAGTTGTGGAGCTATGGGGTTGTAATCACAACTATACAACTCCACAACCCACCAACCTGCCCCAATCGCTCATCTTCAATCGCTCATCCCTACTCCTCTCCCACAACCCGCCGCAGGTGCAGCGTGAAGCGGGTGCCTTTGCCGGGGCTGCTTTCCACCGCCACATGGCCGCCCATGGCTTCAGTCAGTTCCTTCACCAGGGCCAGGCCCAGGCCTGCGCCGCCGGTTTCGCGGGCACGCGAGCTGTCGCCCCGATAGAAGCGCTCAAAGACCAGTTCCAGTTCGTCGGGTGGGATACCGATGCCAGTGTCGGCGACGCTCAGCAACACATGGTCGTCGTTGGCGCTGCCCTCGAAGGCGACGATGCCGCCGGGCGGAGTGTGGCGCAGGGCGTTCTGGGCCAGGTTCAGCAGCACCTGCTCGAGCCGCGCCCGGTCGGCCTGCACTGGCGGCAGCTGGTCGGGCAGGGCCGCAATCACCTCAATCTGTCGTTCGCGTCGGGCCAGCGGGGCCAGCGTTTCAGCCAGGGTCGTCGCCAGTTCGCGCACATCCACCGACTGCATGGAAAGCGGCAGTTGCTGCGCTTCGGCCCGCGCCACCGTGAAGAGGTCGTCAATCAGGGTGGTGAGGCGGCCCACTTCGCCCCGAATCACGGCCATGTCGTGGGCGGGCAGCTTGTCGCCGTGGTCGTGATCGAGCGCTTCCAGGTAGCCCCGCAGGGTGGCCAGCGGCGTGCGCAGTTCATGCGAAACGTTGGCAACGAGCTGGCGGTTGGCGTGCAGCAGCCGTTCGGCCCGTTCCTTTTCCAGCTTCAGGGCCTGTTCCCGTTCGGCCAGCCGCACGGCCATGCTGTTAAAGTCGTGGCCGAGCCGCCCCAACTCATCGTGTGAGTCCACTTCAACCCGCCGATCCAGGTTGCCTGCCGCCACGTCGCCGGTGGCGGTAGCCAGCCGTTCTACGCGGTTGGTGAGCCGCCGGGCCAGCATGTAGCCCACCCCCAGGGCCAGCAGCAGAATAAAAAAGACACTGAAAATCATCAGCACGATAACCAGATTGACGCTCGACAGCGTGAGACGGACGATGCGTGCGAAGCCTGCCCCAAACTGCATGGTGCTGTCAAGCTTACTTTCTACCACCAGCGTGCCCAGCAGCGCCCCACCCGAGGCACGCACGCCACAGACACTTACGTCGGCCAGGGGGCCATCGGTGGGGCGGCCATGCACACACGCGCCCCCTTGAGCCTGGCCTAGCAGCAGCGCCAGCTGGCTGGCCTGGGCTGCTGGGAGCGGTGCGCCAGCAGGCAACGCCGACTCACCGGCGCTGGCCAGCACGCTGCCATCGGGTTGTAAGAGAATGAGACGGCGCACCCCGGCAAAGAGCGGTTCGATCCCGTTGTCGTCAATGCCATCGTCCTTGGTGACAGGCAGGCGAGTGGTGCCGGTGAACAGGCCGTTCAGGGTGGCTTCAAGGGCAGCGGGCGACTGCTGTTGTTCCAGCAATGGGGCCAGCAGCCCGGCAGTGGGCGCGGCAATCGAGGCCGGGTTGGTGACTGGCGGGACGGCAAACAGGCTGTTGACGGCGATAAAAAAGGCCATGGCCACCGGCAGCAACATGGCAGTGATCACGCCGATGAGCATGTAGGACGCGGTGAGCCACGAGCGCATGCGGGTTTGTCCGGCAGCCCAGAGGGCGATCAGCACGCGGCTTGGCAACAACAGCCCGGCAGTAATGGTGATGCTGTTCAGGAGATATTGAAACAGGGGCAGTGTCAGGTCTTCGTAGCGCATGCCCAGGTAGCTGCCGCTTGGTGGAGCGTAGGTGAACATAGCCCAACCAAGCCCGCCCGTGCTGAGACTCAACAGCAGCAGCCAGAGCAGCACCCGACCGCCCCGCCGCCACCAGGGGCCATGTCCGGCTTCCAGCCGCCAGGCCGCATACACATAGAGGCTCAGGCTTACCAGGGTGAAGAGAAAGATGGCCCATGCTGGCATGTTGGCCAACATATAGGAGACCAGTGACAGCACCAGGGTAAGGACGGCTAGTTCTACCAGCGCCCGCCAGAAGCCAACACGCATTTTAAAGGATGAAGGATGAAGGATGAAGGATGAAGTTTTCGATACACTGTGTGTTGCAACGCTGGTGTCAATCGTGTTCATGAGTGTTTCTGCCTTGTTCATCGCTCAGCGTTCATCGCTCAGCGTTCATCGCTTGGCGTCACGCTTCCAGCCGGTAGCCCACGCCCCAGACGGTGCTGATGCGTTCGCCCTCGTCGCCGAGTTTTTTGCGCAGCCGCACTACATGGGTGTCTACGGTGCGGTCGCCACCCTCGTAGTCATGGCCCCAGATGTGATCGAGCAGATAGGCCCGGCTGAAGCTGCGGCCTGGATGGCGGGCCAGCAGCAGCAGTAACTCATATTCTTTGACGGTCAGTTCAATCTCGCTGCCATGCACCTCAACCCGGCGGGCTAGCGGGTCAATAAACAGTGCGCCCAGCTGGAGCGGCCCTTCGTCGGCCTGGTCGGCCCGGCGCAGCAGCTCCACCCGCCGCAACATGGCCCGCACCCGCGCCAGCAGCTCCCGCAGGCTGAAGGGCTTGGTCAGGTAATCGTCGGCTCCCACCTCCAGCCCCAGCACCCGGTCAACCTCATCCACGCGGGCAGTGAGCATCAAAATCGGCACCGGCGAGCGGTCGCGTAGGCGGCGGCAGACGGTGAGTCCGTCTAGCCCCGGTAGCATCCAGTCCAATATCACCAGATCAGGCTGCGATTGGGCCGCCAGCAGCAGGGCAGTGTGGCCGTCGTGGGCCAGCAGGGCGCTGTGGCCGTCGCCTTCCAGCTGGCGCTTGATCAGCAGGGCCATTTCGTGTTCGTCTTCAACAATTAAGATGGTTGCCATGTGTGTAGGTCTTCTAGCCATGCCCGTTCGGCGGCGGCGCTGCTCTGGCTCCAGCTTTTGTGAACGCTCGACAGCCCGGACTGGGCCTCGGTACGCCCTTCGGTGGTGTGCCCTTCAGCCAGCAGCACGGCGGCGGTGGCCCGGTGGCGGCTGGCGGCTTCAACAAAGGGCGACTCACCAGCCTGCTCAAGCCATTCCCGTGCCAGGGCAGCGTTGTGGCGGTGGCGGGCGGCAAAATAGGCCCCTTCCAGGAGCATGCTGGGCCGGGCGGCTTCGGGGTAGGTGTCGAGATGCTGAATAACATAATCCAGATGCTGGCCCGCCTGGTCAATTTCGCCTCGATCAAGGGCTGCCAGATAGGCCAGGTAGTGGGCACCCACATCGTCCATGCTACCGTCCGGCAGGGCCGTGGCCTTCGTCAGCAGGGCCTGGTTGAGGTCGCGGGGCCGCTGCACCAGCAGCGCACCCGACAATGCTCCAGCGGCGCTCCAGCGCTCGGCCTCGGGGCTGTTGGTGCGCAGCATCAGCAGGCGCTTGCCATCGGTGAGGAAGCCGCCAGTGCGGGCCGGGATGAGCGAGACCAACGCCAGCGCCAGCGAAATCAGGGCGGTGGCACCAGCGCCGATGCGCAGCATGCCGTTGGGCAACAGCAGCGCCACCAGCCCGGCGAGGGCCGCCAGCAACAGGCTGGCTAGCGGGCCGCCCGCCACCATCGCCAGCATGCGCTGCCGTAGGTTGCGCTCGTCGGTGGGCAGGCTGGCCGCAATGCCGCCCATCAGGCTCCCGTTGCGGTTCAGTTCCAGGCCCAGCTTTTCACCATAGTTCGTGATCTTGAGCGGCCCGACGATAAGCAGGGCGAAGCGGAAGCCGACCAGCCAGCCGCCCACCACATGGCCCAGTTCATGTACCAGGATGCTGAGAAACACAATCACCAGCATGCCGAGCAGCACGGGCACCAGTTGCAGCAGGATGCTCAACGCGGGCAGTTGGAAGGGGTTGTCGCCAGCAACGGCGTTGCCAACCATGTAGCCAAGAATGAGTCCGCCAAGTGTCCAGGCTACAAAGACCAGCAGCGGGCGCAGCCAGGCCAGGCGCGTTGGTTTTTTGCGTTGTGATGTTTGGGTTGTAGTCATATGTTAGCTCGTTTCTTGAAGATTCGTAGTGCGGACTTCAGTCCGCGTGTAGTTTGAGACGATAGATGCGGACTAAAGTCCGCACTACGAATCCCATACATGGTACCGTACATTTACCGCCCAAACAACAGCCTTTCCTGCTGGTAAAACTTGACCGCAAACCAGGTGAACAGGCCGCCCAGCAGCAGCGTTACCAGGGTAGCCACGGCCACGTTGAGCGGACTCACCGCCTCGCCCCGCAGCAGCTGGTTGATTAGCACCTGCTGGCCGAAGGTGGGGATGAGCATTACCCACAGCTCCGGGCGCACTGGCAGAAAGGCCAGCACCATGCCGGGCAGGGCGGGCACCAGCGGCAGAAAGCTCAGGTAGCTCTGGGCCTCTTTGCTGGTTTTGCTGGCACTGGCGATGATCATTTGCAGACTCACGGCCAGGAGCAGAATGGGCAGCACCAGCAGAAAGATGCCCAGCAGTGGCAGCGGCTCAAGGCTGAGTTGTACGCCCAGGCCTTCGCCAATCGGTACGAAGTTCATAATCAGAGCAAAAGCGATAAGCGTGATGGCGATGTTGCCCAGGGTGAACAGGGCGGCGGCGGCCATTTTGCCCAGCACAAATTCAGCCCGGTTAAGCGGATTGATCAGCAGTGGTTCTAGCGAGCCGCGCTCCCGTTCGCCCGCCGTTGTGTCCACCAGCATGGCCATGCCGCCGAGGAAAATCCCAAAGACGATGAAGTAGGGCAGCAGGTTGAGCAACTGGGCCGCCTGGCTCTGGGGCGTGGCCACATCCACTTCTTCCAGGGCTAGCGGTGTCACCACCGCCGGGCTGATGCCACGGGCCTGGAGCCGTAGTGCGCCGATCTGCCCAGCGTAGTTTTCAAGCAGGTCGCGGGTGCGGCGCACGTTGGAAGCTCCGGCCTGGCGCGAACTGTCGCTCACTAGCTGCAACGCGGCGGGCTGCCCAGCTAGAAACTTTTCGCCGTAGCCCGGCGGAATCACCAGCACCATGTCGGCCTCGCCCGCTTTCACGGCGGCCTCTGCATCAGCGGGGGCAGGTAGGATGGTGACATTGCGCTGCTCCAGAAATGTCACCAGGGCAGGCGCATGCTCGCCACCCGCCACGGGCAGTTCCAGCGGGCGCTCGCTCTGTTCGTTCAACACGGCCCCCAGCACTGAAAAGATCACCAGCATGATGAATGGCCCCAGTAGCGCGTAGAGCACGCCACTCACCAGAGTGCGGCGGTCGCGCAGGTGATCCATCAGCTCTTTCTGTAAGACAATACCAATGCGCGGCATCATAGTCGTATCCCCTCCTCGGAGCCGATGGCGGCCACAAAGGCATCTTCCAGGTTGCTCTGGCCGGTCTGCTGGCGCAGCTCGTCGGGCGTGCCGTTGGCCACCACGGTGCCACGGGCAATCACCACAATTCGTTCGCACAGCGCGGTCACTTCCTGCATGATGTGGCTGGAAAACAGCACACATTTGCCCTCATCACGCACCCGCCGAATGAGCGTGCGCATGGCGCGAGTGCTCATCACGTCCAGGCCATTGGTGGGTTCATCCAGCAGCAGGTTTTGCGGGTTGTGGACGAGGGCGCGGGCAATGGCGACTTTAAGCCGCTGGCCCTGCGAAAAGCCGTCTACGCGGCGGTCGGCAATCTCCTGCATGTCGAGCAGTTTCACCAGGTCGTCAATGCGGCGTTCGAGGGCCGCGCCCGCCATGCCGTGCAGTCGCCCGAAGTAGCGGATGTGTTCGCGGCTGGTGAGGCGCTGGTAGAGGCCGTGGTTGTCGGGTAGCACGCCGATGCGCCGTAGCACGGCCCGGGTTTCGCGCTGCGAGTCGTGGCCGTCCACGGTGGCGCTGCCCCGGTCGGGCCGCAACAGCGTGTAGAGCATGCGCAACGTGGTGGTTTTGCCCGCGCCGTTTGGCCCAAGCAGGCCGGTAATCATGCCGTCGTTGGCGCTAAAGGAAACATCCTCAACCGCAACGATCTTGCCAAAGCTTTTGTGTAAGTTTTGTACGGTAATCATGGTTTTGAGTTACGAGTTACGAGTTACGAGTTACGAGTATCACGAGATAGAACCAAGAACCGAGAACCGAGAACCTTATAGTAGTTAGCAGTCACCAGTTAGCAGTTAGCAGTTGGCCAACTGTGAACTGCAAGCTGCTATCTACTTTGCGTCTCTGCGTCTCTGCATCTCTGGGTCTCTGCGTTTCCTATCCGGCTTTCGTTCCTCTACGGTTGGGGGCCGGTGAAGCTGGTGAAAAATGGTGCCGGGCGCAGGTTCTGCACGCAGCTGCTGTCGAGGCCGCTGCTGCTGCCACTGGTGAGAAAGTCGTCGAGCAGGCGCGGGAGGCAGCCCCGATAGAGAACATTGTGGCTCTGACCCGGTGCGACGATGTGCATGCTGTTGGGCAAACCCGCCGCAACGCGCTCGGCGTAGGCGGGCGGCGTCACCGGGTCGTTCTCGCCGGAGAGCAGCAGCGTCGGTACATCTGACTGGATGGGCTGGCGGAAGTCGGCGGTAATTTCGCCACGGGGCCAGCCCGCGCAGACCGCCCCAAACTGGCGCAGGTAGAAGTCGCCCGCGTAGGTGTTGGCCACGGCGGCGGTTCCATCGGTTGGGTAGAAGGGGGCATCTTCGGCGCA
>JALONX010000211.1 GCA_025454695.1 Chloroflexaceae bacterium | reverse complement strand
GTGTGTCGCTGCCAACAGACTCACCTACGGGGGTCTGGGGCGTTAGGCCCCAGCGGGGGTGTTGGGGGCTAGCCCCCGTTTCGCCCGCCGCGTAGGCGAAACCAACATTCATTGGGCTGAGAATAAACATTAATCGTGCGATGGCGGGATGCAAAGCGCAGCGCCCGCATTGCCCAATTTATGAACGAGGAGCAAAGCGGCTTCGACTAATCTCCAATCTCCAATCGCTCATCTCTACACACAGGTATGCACATGAAACGATGTATAACAACCCTCAGCCTCGGGCTGCTGCTCAGCCTGAGCGCATGTAACTTAAGCGGCGGGCAGCCGACCCCGCCCCCTGCAACTGTGGCCAGCGGGCCAACCGCCCCGGCCAGCCGCAGCAGTGTTGGCGGCGCGACGCAGGCCCGCGTGGTGCCCGTGCAGCACGCCGCCCTTAGCCTGCCGATGAGTGGGGTAGTGGCCGAGGTGCTGGTGAGCGAAGGCCAGGCTGTGCAGGCCGGGCAGCCCTTGCTGCGGCTAGAGCAGGCCCGCACCGAGGCGAGCATCGCCCAGGCCGAGGCAGCAGTGCAGGCAGCGCGGGCGGGCTACGAAAAATTGCGCGCGGGTGCTACCCCCGAGCAGATCGCCATCGCCGAAGCCCAGCTGAACCAGGCCCAGGCCCAGGTGCGGCAGGTGCAGGGCGGCGTCACCGCCAGTGATATTGCGGCAGCCCATGCCCAGTTGGAACAGGCCCGCGCCGCCCTGGCCCGGCTCACGGGTGGCCCCGACAACGCCGACCTGCGCCAGGTGCAGGCCGAGGTTGACCAGGCCCAGGCCGCCCTGCAAACCCAGCGCGATAGCCTTTCTGCCGCCAAAACCCGCGCCGAGTCGCAGCTGGAGCAGGCTGCCAACGCCGTGCGCGACCGCCAGGCCGATTACAGCCGGGTCTTCTGGGAAAACCGCCGCCTTGAGGAGCAGCTGCGTGGGGCGGGCCAGACGCTGCCGCAGGAAAACCAGGATCGGGAAGCGGCGGCCCAGCGGGCAGTGCAGAGCGCCGAGGAAGGCATGCGCCAGGCCCAGCTGGCGGTTGAACAGGCCCAGCAGGCCGAGATTGGCGGCATTGCTGCTGCCGAGGCCCAGCTGCAAAGTGCCCAGGCCCGCCGCGACAAACTGCTCACTGGCGCAGGCACCGATCAGCTGGCGGCTGCCCGTGCCCAGGTGGCCCAGGCCGAGGCCAACCTCAACAAACTGTTGGGCGACCAGCGGGCCGGGAGCCTCGGTGCGGCCCAGGCCGCTGCCCAGGGAGCCGCCGCCAGCCTGGAACAGCTGCGGGCGGGGGCCGCGCCCGGCGACCTGACCCTGGCAGCCGCCCAGGTGCAGCAGGCCGAAGCAGCCCTGAAGCTGGCCCAGGTTGCCCGCAGTGAGTCCGAACTACGGGCGCCCTTTGCCGGAACGGTGGCGGTGGTGCTGCCAACGGTGGGCGAATATGTGGCCATGGGCACGCCCGTGGTGCAGCTGGCCAATCTTGCCGCGTGGCAGATCGAAACGACTGACATGAATGAGCAGCGGGTGGTGGATCTAAAAGAAGGCGGCCTGGCAAATGTGACCTTCGACGCCATCCCCGACCTGGAGCTTCAGGGCACCGTCAGCCGGATCAACCCGTTGGGCGAGAACAAACAGGGCGACATCACCTATGCCGTCGTCATCAAGCTCGCGCAGCAAGACCCCCGCCTACGCTGGAACATGACCGCTGCGGTGAGCTTTGAGCGGTGATGTAGTACTCGATAGCCCTTTCAGCATATTGACGCGACTCCCTGTCGTCTGCTACAATTCCGCCTTGGGAAAGTACGGCAGGGAGTTGACACCCATGAGCGAACCAACGTCTGGCAAACTAGCCAGCACCACCGACGAGTTTGGCCTTGACGCCGTGCGCGAAATGCTGCGGCTCATCGCCCAGAGCGATGTAAGCGAAATCTTGATCGAACGGGGCGACAATAAGCTGCACATCAAACGGGGCGTTGCGCCGGTGGTGCTGCCTGCCAGCTACGGGCCAGTGCCACCGCTGCACCACAGTGCCACACCGCCGCCCCAACCCATGTTCGCCCCCGCGCCGCCCCTGCCCGACGAAGCGCCACCCGAAATGCCCGCTGGCCACACCATCACCGCACCCATGGTTGGCACCTTCTACGCTGCACCCTCACCCAAAGACCCACCCTTCGTGCGTGAAGGCGACGAAGTTCGTAGTGGCGACCGGGTGGGCATCATCGAGGCGATGAAGATGATGAACGAGATCGAAAGCGAAGTGAACGGGCGCGTGGCCCGCGTTCTGGTGAAAAACGGCCAGCCCGTTGAATACGGCCAGCCGTTGATGGTGATTGAACCAATGTAGTGAGTTACGAATGATGAGTAACGAGTTGCGAGTGGCCGGCACTAGAAGTTACAAGGTGACAAGGCATCCTAAAACGTACTGCGTACTGCGTACTGCGTAAATATCATTGCATTGTCACTGTTGCCATTGATGTGACCGATTACGCATTACGAGTTACGCTTCACGTTTCACGTTTCACGTCTGCCGGTTCTTGGTTCTCGGTTCTTGGTTCTTGGTTCTCTCTTATGCTCCTTTTCTCCGTTGCCGAACTGAACCGCCACCTGCGCGAGGTGCTTGAGTCAACTGACTCGCTGCGCGATATCTGGGTGGCGGGGGAAATTTCAAACTTTAACCGCCACAGCTCAGGCCATTGCTACTTTCGGCTGAAGGGCGACAATGCCGTGCTTGACGCGGTGATGTGGCGTTCCTACGCTGAGCGCGGCCCGCTACGCATTGCTAATGGTGACGCCGTGCTGGCCCATGGCTATGTCTCGTTCTACGAGCCACGGGGCACCCTGCAACTCTACACCGACCTGATCCAGCCTGCCGGGGTAGGCCTGCTGCATGCCCGCTTTGAGCAGCTGCGCCAACAACTGGAAGCCGAAGGGCTGTTTGACGAAAGCCGCAAGCGCCTCCTTCCCGAACGACCCCACCGCATTGGCCTGGTGACGGCCCCTGGTGGGGCGGCCCTGCGCGACATGCTCAGTGTGCTGGGGCGGCGCTACCCGCTGGCCGAGGTGCTGATCGCGCCCTGCCTGGTGCAGGGCGAACGTGCGCCCGACAGCATCGTTGAAGCACTCTACGCCATGTACAACGCCGGGGTAGATGTGATTATTCTCGCCCGTGGCGGCGGCTCGATTGAAGATTTGTGGGCCTTTAACGAGGAGGTGGTGGCGCGGGCCGTGTTTGCCAGCCCGGTGCCGCTCGTCACAGGTGTGGGCCACGAAACTGACACAACTATTGTGGATTTTGTGGCCGACATGCGGGCACCCACGCCTTCTGCTGCCGCTGAACTGGCCGTGCCCGATGTTGATGTGATGCGCGACGAACTTGAAGCGACCCGTCGCTATCTCGACATGCTGCTGCTCGCCCGGCTCGATGGCGAACGCCGCCAGGTGGCCGAGGCCCTGGCAACCCTGCGGCAATATGCCCCTACCACCCGCATCGCCCGGAGCCGCCAGCAGCTCGACGAACTGCTGGCCCGCGCTAACGCCCGCATGGGCCACGGCGTGCAGCTGCGCCGCGCCCACCTGCAGGGCGTGGCAGCCCAACTCGCCGCGCTTAGCCCGCAGGCTACCCTGGAACGGGGCTACGCCGTGGTGCGTAACGTTGCCACTGGCGCGGTGCTTTCCGATGCTGCCGCGGCCACGCCCGGCACACCTATTCATGTAACATTCCACAGTGGCAGCCTCAACGCCACTGTCACCGAAACCCATACCACCCATGACACCTGACGAAACCTACGAAACACTGTTCACCCGGCTGAAAGACGTGGTCACACGGCTGGAAGAAGGCGAACTTCCACTGGAAGAGTCGTTACGGCTCTATGAAGAAGGCACAAAACTGGCGGCGGCCTGCCAGCGCTTGCTGGACGGGGCTGAATTACGGATTCAACAGCTGCAAACCACCGACCTGAGTCTGGAGGATTGAACATCATTTGCCACAGAGGCACAGAGAACACCGAGGAACTGCAACTGACACAGACATGTGAGCAACGTTTTAGATGCACCTTGCTCCACGCTACAATCTACAATCTGCAATCTACGCTGTGGCCTCGGTATTCTCTGTGGCAACATTAGCCGGGGAGGGCTACCTATGAGTCTCATTTCACCTGAAAGCACCCATCGCTACCCACGTCATACCATAGTCATAGTGGAACTCCTGTGTGCCCTCGTTGTGACGTTGAGTGTCGTAGGGTTGGGCATGGCGATGCTCCGCCTCGTCTGGCAGGAGCTTGGGCTGGATCCGTCACTCTTCCGCATGATGCCCTGGCTGGCAACAACAGTAGATTGGGTACGCAGCGGCGGTGATGGCACCGACGTGGGTCTCACCAGCCTGACATCGCCACTGTTGCTGCTGGCCCTGGCACTGTTCGCCACCATTCTGCTGCGCAACGCCTTTCCCACGGTGCGCACCAGCGCCAAAGGCATGCTGGTGGAGTTTGCTGGCGACTGGCTGCCCATTCCCTGGGATCAGTTTCGTGCAATCAAAGTGACTGAGGACGGTAGCGGCAAACGCTATGTCGTGTTAGTTCAGACTGAACGCCGTGCTTTGACCGATTGGCACCGCTTCTACAGCCTGCTCTACAGCCTGGGCTGGCGGCGGAGCTTTCTAATCACGTCAAGCATCAGTGAGTTCGATCAATTGGTGCGCACACTACTCAACGAGACAACGCGACTGGCGGAGGTCAACCAGGATCCGAAGATCAAGCCCCGTTTTGATGAAACGGCCCAATCGCCGCTGTTTCGCCTGCTCATCAGTCCGCTCAACTTCTTTAGCCAGGGGCCACGCCCGGCGGTGGCCGCTGCTGGTGCCGGTGCGGTTGGCTCGTCACCTACCATTAGCATGCCCACGGCTGTGCCACAGGGCGGCGACGCGGTATGGACAAGCAACAGCCCCATTCAGGGCACCTACCCCGGTGCCATTCGCTCACTTGTCACCGGCGCGAGTCTGGTGGTGCTGGTAGCAATGGTTGTGCAGTATCTGAACGGCTGGGTGAAGTTTCTGGCGCTCACCTTTCCGCCCTTGCGGGGCACGGCACCATTTAGCTGGGTTTTTAGCAACAGCGAATATCAGCAGTTAGCCGATGCCTATCGCACGGTGGGCGTGCCCTTTCTTGGCGTGCCCGATTTCCCCAACCTGCCCGCGCCCTGGTGGATTCTGGTTTCCACCCACCTGCTGCTGCTTTGCCTCTTCGGCCTGCTGATGGTGGTGCGCTACACCCTGCCCGCCCTTGAATGGCGCTCGGAGGGCCTGGTGCTAAAGCCAGCGCTGGGAAATGCCCAGCATTTGATCAATTGGAACCAGCTTGGCCCACTCAAAACAACCCAACTCTCCGACAGCAATCAAGTGCTGCTGGTGCAGACGCGGCAGGGCGGCTTGCCTTTTCCGTTTCTGCTCAACAGCTTGCTGTATGGCGCTGGCCTGAAACCGGCCATTTTTGTCACTTCAGCTATCAGCAACTTTAGCCTGCTCGCCCGCCAGATGCTGATCGAGGCGACGCGCCGCCAGGCCACAGCGCCTGAAGCCGAGGTCGAGAACAGCCGTTCCTGGCCCCTCTGGATGGCAAGTCGCCCGGTGGCAGCGATTGAAGAGCTGGTTCTTTCCGTCCGCAACCAGCCCGACTCCGAGCGGGTGCAGACTCAACAGCTCTTTCGCCCCGCCAAGGCCATGTTCTGGCTGGCGCTTGTTCCGGCCTTGCTGCTCCTGCTCAGCGGCATCGTGCTGAGCGACTCGCCGCCTACGGCCCGGCTGGTGGTGGGCGCAGTGGCGCTCTTTGTGATTGCATTTCTGGAATGGCCGCTGGTGGCGCTCTTCTCGGTCTGGCTTGATGATGTGACCGGCGGCGGCGAAGAAGGCTACCGCGCCCTGGCGATCTACCCGCTGACGCAGCTGCCACGGGTGCTGCCGCTGCTGGGGGCGCTGGTGTTGCTGCTGTTGGGTGTGCCCGTGCTGTGGGTCGTCGTCTGGCTCGGCGCGGTCATCTGGTCGTTTGTGCTGGCGGGGGCGCTGTGGGAAGGGCTGTATAGCTGGACGGGCAGCCAGGCCCTGCTCGGCGGCCTGCTGCCCGTCATCTGGCAACTGCTCGTCATGTTGGTGTTTCTCGTCGCCCAGCGGTAGGACGTTCACCGCCGAGCACGCCGAGGGCGCGGAGAAACAGCTGATAGGTTTCGCAAAGGTGCAAAGCTCGCAAAGTTGAGCAGGCAAACACAGCTCTGCATCCCCTTTACGCCTTTGCGGCTTTGCGGTTTTTTGCCCGATTCACGCTTTTTTGGCTAATTCTTCCGCCGCCTGTTCGTCATCAATCTTCTTCAGGGTGGATGGGTCGCGCATGCGCTCGGTGAAGAGCACGCCGTTGAGGTGATCGACCTCGTGCTGGATGGCCCAGCCCAGCAGCCCGTCGGCTTTGCGGAGCCGCCGCTGTTTGCCGTTTTCGTCAGTGTATTCCACCGTCACCCAGCTGCGCCGGGGCACCTCGCCATACCAGCCGGGCAGGCTCAGGCAGCCCTCCTGCCGCATCACCTCGTCGTTGCTGGCCTGCACAATCTTCGGGTTCACCAGCACATAGCGGGTTGAGGGGCCAACCTCAATTTCGGTGCCGTCGTCCTGCTTTTCGGTGGGCGGCGGAATCTCAATCACCGTCAACGCGATGGGCAGGCCGATCTGGGGGGCAGCCAGGCCCACGCCTTCGGCCTTGTTCATCGTTTCAAACATGTCGGCAATCAGCCGCCGCAGTTCGCGCCCAGCCATCGTCACCGGGCGACACTTTGTTTTGAGAATTTTTTTGTCTTCAGGATTGTCAATTTTTAGGACACGCAGCGTTGACACAACTGTACTCCCGTTTTTTCAATACCCACATGGGCAAAACGCCCGAATGGGGCGTTTCACTACAATTATAACGTCAGTTCAGGATGTAGACATCTTCTGCTTCAGCAAGCTACGGGCGCGTTCGTGCATGTGTTTGCGGACGCTGCGCCCCGCACCCCGCCCAAAGGGGCCAGCCCTTCTGGACTCCCCGCAGGGGCCTAACGCCCCAGACCCCCGTAGGTGACTCAGGTGGTCATGGCACACCTTGTGGCGGATGCCTCCTCTGTTCCTCGTGTAATCCGAGCAAAGGCAGAGTAAATTTCTAGCAGCACCGTAGATGTTGACAGGAGTTTCATGCCAGCTGATTGCATTTGAGAACCTACATTATCGGCAGCCCGGAGGCATGCGCCACAGGATATTGGTGTAGGAGTCGCGTACTTTTGGGGTTCCAAGGGGCATCGCCCCTGGCCGGGGGTGTCGGGGGCCGGGTGGCCCCTGACCGCTCGCCGCGAAGGCGAAAAATACGGACTCATTGCGATATTTACCTCGAATGGCATGCCATTTCGCATATCCCAAACCGAAACCATTATAGCACATGGGCCGGATCCACATCGAGTGACCAGCCGTAGAGCGGGCCGAGGCTGCTGAAAAACCCGCCTAGCGCCCGCGTGGCCTGGGGCGTGGCGGGCAGGCGCAGCAGCAGGTGCCAGCGCCAGCGCCCCCGCACCCGCTGAAAAAAGGCCGGGGCCGGGCCAATCACGCCCCAGCCCTCCAGGCCCATGCGCTCAATCAGGGTTGTCAGTCGGTCGCCCAGGGCGGCGGCTTCGCGTTCGGCGGTGGCCGGGCTGCCGCTGCCGTAGATGAAGCGCACCAGCCGCCCAAACGGCGGATAGCCAGTTTCCCCCCGAAAAGCGATCTCCTGTGTGTAGAAGACTCCGTAGTCGTGCTCCTGGGCCGCTTGCAGCGCATAGTGTTCCGGGTTGTAGGTCTGAATAATCACCTGCGCCCCCGCCGTGCGCCGCCCGGCTCGCCCGGCCACCTGCGTCAGCAGTTGAAAGGCCCGCTCGCCGCTACGAAAATCAGGCAGGTTCAGGCCGGTGTCGGCGGCCACCACCCCCACCACCGAGACCAGCGGCAAGTCCAATCCCTTGGCGATCATCTGCGTGCCCACCAGCACATCGGCCTCGCGCCGCAGAAACATGTCGAGCATGCGGCTGTGGGCACCCTTGCCGCTTACGCTGTCTTTGTCCCAGCGCAAGGGGCGGGCCTGCGGGAAGAGCCGCCGCACCTCCTCCTCCACCCGTTGGGTGCCAACGCCAAAGGCGCGAATGCGCGGACTCAGACAGTGGGGGCAGATGGTCGGCACCAGCTGGCGGTAGCCGCAGGAGTGGCAGACCAGTGTCGCCGGTTGCAGATCGAAGTTGGTCGCGGAGTTACCACGGATCGGCTGGGTCGCTGGCTCCTCGTCATCATAGTGCATGGTGAGCGGGCCACTGCAACTGGGACAGTTCGCCGTTTGTCCACAGTCGCGGCACATCACAAACGAGGCTGCGCCGCGCCGATTGAGAAACAGGAT
>JALONX010000210.1 GCA_025454695.1 Chloroflexaceae bacterium | reverse complement strand
CCAATACCCCCAACAACGCCTCGGCCTTTCTGCTGCCGGACGGGCGGACGCTGGTGCAGATCAATCCGCTGGCCCGCTGCACCAGGGGCGGCCCGGTCTACGGCTGGCTAACGAAAGACCTGGACATCAAAGGGCCAGGCGTGGAGGGCGGCCACGGCGGTTCGGGCATGTCGAGCATCGGCGGCTCGATCCGGGTGGGCGAGTTGACCGGCGATACACCCATTCGCCACGCGCTCAAGGTGAATGTCTGGGCGCAGCTCTACCTGCACTACAACCGTGCCGACGCCACGCAGGGCTACCGCTGGCCCGCCCTCCAGGCCGACGGCTACGCTGCCAACACTGATTGCACGCGCTGGAACGACCCGAACCGCTACGCCTGCTACGGCGGCACCAACCCCAAACTGGAGATGGGTACACTGCTGGCCATCCCGCCCACGGCAACGGAGCAGAGCCTGGGGTTGACCACGCCCGCCGCCCGTAAGCTCTTCCGCGCTTTGCAGGACTACGGGGCCTACATTGTGGACGACACTGCCTGGAATGCCTACGCTTTTGGTATTCAGCAGGAAGCCATTGACGAGTTCCAGCGAGTCTATGGCTATAGTTTTGATGGCAGCGACGGCCCATTTCACAACGACCTCAACAAGCTGTTCGGGGCGCTGGCGATTGTAGACAACAACGGCCCCACCAGCGTCGGTGGTGGCGGCGTGCCGCGTGCGCCGCTGGCTCCGCCGTTTAACTGAGCTTGCTGCAAAAGGAGTGCCATGCAACGAACATACCTGTTGCTGCTGCTGTGCAGTGTGGTGGTGATAGTTGGCGGTGCCACCGTTGCTGCCAGCACCAGCACGCAACTTTACCTGCCGCTGGTACAGAATGCGGGAAGTGCTGCGCCCCGCCCGCCCACTGCTACGGTTACGCCAGGGGCTACTGGCACGGCTCGGCCTGCACCCTCGGCTACGGCCCCAGCGCTGCCCACAGCAATCCGACAACCCACCGCAATACCTCCTGGTGCCGTGCCCACATGCAGCGCCACCGTTGCACCCGCTGGCGGCACTCATCGCACGCTTCAGGCGGCGGCGAACGCTGCTCGGCCCGGCGACGTGATCTGCATTCGGGCGGGAACCTACAGGGAATATGTGAACTTTCCCATGTCGGGCACTGCCACCCAGCCGATTACCTTTATGGCCTGGCCCGGCGAGCAGGTGCTGTTTGATGGCTCGGAGCGCCTGCCAAATCCCGGCTCGCCCAACGATGCGCCCGACCTCTTCACTGTAACCGGGAGCTACCTGGTGTTCCGTGGCCTAGAACTCAGCCGGGCGGCCCGGAGTGGTTTGCTCAACTACGAAGGCAACCACAACCGCTACGAGCGCATGGTGTTTCGCGACAACTACGCCAATGGTATCAACATCTACGGGTCGGATAACCTGGTGCGCGACTCGCTGGCCCACCACAACAACGGCACCGGCGGCTTCAACTCCGACGGCTTTAAGGTCTACCAGGGCGAGCGCAACAGCTTCTACCACAACAGCGCCTACGCCAATGGCGACGATGGTTTTGATACATGGACAAGCCGCAACAACCTGCTGGAGTTTAATCTTTCCTACGACAATGGCTATGGCCGCGACCCCAACCGCTCCGACGACGATGGCGACGGGGTGGGCTTTAAGCTTGGCGGCCTGCTTGATGGGCGGCGGGGCGGCTTGAACACGGCCCGTTTCAACGTGGCTTTCCGCAACCGGGGCGCAGGCTTCGACATGAACGCAGGCGAGCGCAACCGCATCTTCAACAACACCTCCTGCAACAACCGGCTTGATGTCAATTCCTTTGGGCCAGGCGGCAACGAGTTTACCAACAACATCGGCTGTGCCAACCGCGTGAACCTGTTGCCCAACGATGTCAGCAGCGCCAACACATGGAATCTTGGACTCACGGGCCTTCAATTCATCAACAGTAGCGACCCGACCGACGCCAACTTCATGCACTTGCCGCCGGGAAGCCCGGCAATTGATGCTGGTGTGGAGCTTGGCCTGACCTTCGCAGGCCGTGCGCCCGACCTCGGCGCTGTTGAGGTGGGCCTGCCCTGGCGGCGTGAGTAGTTCGTGCATGTCCGATCGGTCTTATGCAGTACGCAGGAGGTATCCATGCGATTCATAAGCTATCTCGGCCTGTTTGCTCTGGCTGTGGCGTTTATGTTGGTGCCTGCGCTGCGTCCGCTGCCCAGCAGTGCCGCTGCCCCTTTCGATGGGGTGACCCTGCACCTGAACCCGCAGGCCACCAACGCCAGCGACGCGAATGATGGTAGCGAGGCATCTCCACTGAAAACGATTGTGGGCGCACTGGAAAAGATGGTGCCAGTGAAGCAGTCGGGTAGAAACGTGCGTATTCTCTTCTACCCCGGCACCTACCGCGACTATCTCATCACCGGCGGTGATGGCCAGGATGAGCCAATTCCCTGGCCCGCCTGGAAAATTCCCGAAAACGATGCTCAGCTCGTGTTCGAGGCCAAAGAGTATGGCACAGCCATCATCTCTGGTTCCGATGTGTGGAAGGGCTGGCAAAACGATGGGAGTGGAGTCTGGGCGAAGGAATGGCCCTACAACTGGGGCGCACCCGGTGCGACCCCGAACCCGGATGCTGGCCCACCAATTGCAGAGCTGGTAGCCCGGCGGGAACTGGTATTTGTGAATGGGGAACGGCTGCGGCAGGTGTTGCAGGCTGACGAACTTCAGCCCGGAACGTTTCGGGTGGACGAAGCTGCCAACCGCATTACCCTGAAATTGCGCGATGGTCTTGACCCTAATAGCGCCACAACCGAGGTAGGGGTGCGCTCGCGGCTGCTGCACCTCTGGAACCAGCGCAACATCAGTGTGCGGGGCCTGGTGTTTCAACATGCGGTAGACCGACTGGGCCAGGCAGCGGTGGCCTTTCAAACCGGCGACGGAACAAACTTCCCCCGCAAGTGCCGCAACATCACCGTTGAAGATACGCTGGTGGTGCAGAACGGCCAGGTAGGGCTTGAAAGCTACTGCGAAAACACGCTGTTTCGGCGCAACCAGGTGAACGACAATGGTTTTACTGGCATTGCCGGGGGCTGGTCGCAGGGCTGGCTGCTTGAGGACAACGTTACCAATCGCAATGCCTGGCGGGCCTGGGCTGGCGGCTACAAGGGCTGGGCCACAGCGGGGGTGAAGGTGCTGCTGGTGACCGATTTCACCGCCCGTCGGCATACGTCGTTGGACAATCAGGGCGATGGTTTCTGGGTGGACACGCAGAATGTCAATGTGACGGTTGAGGACTCAACCATTGCCCGTAACCGCTGGAACGGCCTCTTCTTCGAGGCCAGCAAGGGGCCATTTGTGGCTCGCAACAACCTGATCTGCGGCAACGGCCTTTCCGACGTTGTGCTGGGTGCGGCGGCGAAGGTGACGTTGGAGAACAACCGCATCCTTTCCAACACCCCGGTTAACAGTGAGTATCCAAATCAGAGTCTGGCGATTCTCTTTGGCGAGACCCGTCGCAAGGAGCCGGGTGGCGTTGGGGTGGCAAAGGCCGAATATCCGCTACGCGAAATTACGCTGCGGGGTAACCAGATTCAAGCCGTGGGATCGGGCCGCTTCTGACTGGGAACTACTGGTATTTCGGCGACCCGGCGCAGCCCGACTATGCCGAGGTGAAGGCCGATTACGAGGCTTTTATGCAGACGCTGCGCTCAAGCGGCAACACCTGGTTCGCCAGCGAGGCCAGGCCGTTCGGGTTAACGTCAAGCAAAGGCTATAGCGAACAGTGGGATTTCGCGGGCTGGAAAGACCTGACGAAGCAGGATAGCGACTCACGTTTCCAGAACCCTGGTTTGACGTGTACGGTTGCTAGCAACACGCCGCCGACTGCAACCCCAACTGCAATTCCAGGTACAACTCCAACCCCAACGCCCCGCCCCGCGCCAGCACCGAATCGTTCGGGGGTGTTTCTGCCGCTGGTGCGGCGCTGATCCTGCTTTTCCCAGGGAGTGAGTCGCTGTAGGAGATACGACATCACACAGAAAGGAACCAACCATGAGGAGCCAACGTACTGCCCATCACCAACGCTGGTTGAAGCGTGGCCTGATATTTAGCGCCCTGCTGGCCCTGCTGGCCCTGCTGAGCCAGCACACATGGCAGGCCAGTGCCAATGAGTCCACGCAGGCCACGCCGCCCGGCGCGAGTGTGCGGGTGAAGGTGGAGGTGCCGCCCGACATGCGCTCGGCACCGTTTGACGTGGATCGCTACCTGAACGTGCCGCCCAACTTCAGCGTGGCCGTGTATGCCCGCGTGTCCGGTGCCCGCTTTATGGCCGTCACCCCCGACGGCAATTTGCTGGTCTCGCAGCCGGGCGACATTAACTCCAGCGACCCCAACCAGAATGGGCGCATTACGCTGGTGCGGCCCCAGGCCGGGGGCGGCGTGGCGGTGAGCGAGTTCGCCAGCGGCATGCGCAAGCCCCACGACATGGTGTTTACCACCATTGGCGGCACCACCTATCTGTACGTCAGCGAGAGCCATCAGGTGGTGCGGGCGGTCTATACGCCAGGGCAAACCACCATCGGCCAGCGCGAGGTGATTATTGGCAACCTGCCCGATAACTCCTCTGGCGAACTGAAGGGCCGCTACGGCCACGCGTTGAAGAATTTCGCCATCAGCGGCGGCAAGCTCTACCTCTCGATTGCCTCAAGCTGCAACGCCTGTGTGGAAGATACGGTCAGCGACCCGGTGCGGGGCGCGATTTATGAGTATAATATGGATGGGACGGGCAAGCGGCTCTTCGCCCAGGGCTTGCGCAACGCCGAGGGCCTGGCCGTGGTGCCCAACAGCAATGACCTGTGGGCGGTGGTGAACAACCGCGACAACATCGGCTACCCCTACCAGAACGACTTCGACGGCGACGGCAGCAACGATTACGGCAAGGTGATGCAGGCCTATGTGGACAACCACCCGCCGGAGCCGTTCACCCGCGTGGCCGACGGCGGCAACTACGGCTGGCCCTTCTGCAAACCCAACCCCGACAACGGCCTGGACAACATGCCCTACGACCGGGATGTGCAGCTCAACGCCGATGGCTCGAAACTGGACTGCAACGCCATTCCCCGCATCAACAAAGGCATTCAGGCCCACTCCGCGCCCCTCGGCCTGAGCTTCTGGACGGGCAGCGACGCCCCGGCAGCCTACCGCAACGGCGCGGTGACGGGTTTACATGGCTCGTGGAACCGTAGCACCAAAACGGGCTACAAGTTTATCTTCTTTCCATGGGACACGGCCACCAACGGCCCCGGCCCCCAGGTTGACCTGGTGACCGGCTGGCTCGACGATGCCACCCAGGGCGTCTGGGGCCGCCCCGTAGACGCCGTGCCCGACGCTCAAGGCAACCTCTTCCTCTCCGACGACAGCAGCGGCACGATCTACAAACTGACCTACACCGGCACGCCCCAGCCAACCGCAACGCCTGTTCAGCCAACCGCAACGCCCGTTCAACCCACGGCGACGCCGGTGCAGCCCACGGCGACCAGCGTGCCGCCGACGCCCACGGCGACGCAGCCTGCGGGCGGGCCGATTGCCAATGGCACCTACAAGGTGACGGTAGTCAACAGCGGCAAAGTGCTGGATGTGTCTGGGCAGAGCCAGGACGACGGCGCACTGGTGCAGCAGTGGGAGGATGTGGGTGGCTTGAACCAGCAGTGGCAGGTGGAGGCGTTGGGCGATGGCACCTATCGCTTCACGGCCAAACACAGTGGCAAGGTGCTGGACGTGAAGTATGCGGGCACGGGCGACGGCACGCCGATCTGGCAGTGGCCCTGGAACGGCAGTTGTGCCCAGCGCTGGCGCATTGAGCCGTTGAGCGGTGGGGCTTACACCATCCGCTCGGCATGCAGCACGAAGGTGCTGGATGTGCAGTATTCACGGCTGGACAACGGCGCACCGGTGCAGCTCTGGGAGGCCAACGGCACGGCAACGCAGCAGTGGCGTTTCACCCAGGTGCCGTAGCTCGTTGCAGCAGAGCCAGGGAGCGTGACGTGAGTCGCGCGCTCCCTGGCTCGAATGGCTGTATGTTCCGCATGAGATGTGTCTGATGTGTTCTTTCCGCTGGTGCAACGGTGAAAAACGGATGCCAGGTCGTATGGCTTAACCTTGATTTTACAATAAATTTACATCGCCTTAACTGAAAGCGAGTAAGATGCTTCCACACGCTCGTTATCACAACAACGTCTTGATTGCCTGTGCAGCGATGCACCTGGCCGTCCTGGGTTGTGCCGGTGTGTGGGCAACAGGAGAAAGGTGTGTGATCGGCATATTGTAGCAAAGGAGCAGGAAGCACATGGGTGGTCGTGACGAAGTAGATAAGTGGGTCGTTCGTTCTGAAGCGGGCAAGGGCGAAACATTTGGCGAGATAGCTGAACGGAGTCTGAGTCGGCGAGCATTTCTGAAGAGCGCGTCGCTCACCTCAATGGCGGTGGTGGCAGCACTGGCCGTGGGCACCGAACCAGCTGCGGCGCAACGGGCACCGTTGGGGCTGCGCTTTCAGCCGATTGCGCCCACCGCGCCTGATGTGGATGACCTGGTGGTGCCCGATGGCTATTTTGCCCGCACCCTCATTCGCTGGGGCGAACCGCTGGCTGCCGATGTACCCGCGCATAACGTCTGGGCGCAAACGCCAGCCTTGCAGGCCCGCCAGTTTGGCTACAACTGCGATTTTGTGGGCTTTCTGCCCCTACCGCTTGGCTCTACCAACTCAAACCGGGGCTTGCTGGCCGTGAACCACGAGTACACCAACGAAGAACTCATGTTCCCTGGCTACGATGCAAAGAACCCAACCCGCAACCAGGTGGATGTTGGCATTGAGGCCCACGGGGTGTCGGTCGTTGAAATTCAGCGTGCGCCCGACGGGAACTGGAGTTATGTGCGCGACTCGCCCTACAACCGCCGACTCACCGGCACCACGCCCATGCGCATCAGCGGCCCGGCGGCTAGCCACCCGTGGATGAAGACCGTAGCCGACCCGGCAGGTGCAACGGTGCTGGGCACGCTCAACAACTGTGCCGGTGGAAAAACGCCCTGGGGCACTATCCTCACTGCGGAAGAGAACTTCCACCAGTATTTTGGCAACCTGCAAGGTCTCGATGCCGATGATCCCCGCTATGCCGCGCATCGTCGCTATGGCATGCCCGCTGAGCAGTCGGAACGGGGCTGGGAACTCTACCACGACCGCTTTGATGTGGCGAAAGACCCGAACGAAGGCTTTCGTTTTGGTTGGATGGTGGAATTTGATCCGTATGACCCGAATATGGTGCCAGTGAAGCGCACCACAATGGGCCGCTTCCGCCACGAGGCTGCCACCATCGCACTTGCGCCCAGCGGCCAGGTGGTGGCCTACACCGGCGACGATGCCCAATTTGAATACGTCTACAAATTTGTCACCCGTGGCCGCTTCAACGCCAGCAATCGCCAGGCCAACATGAATATGCTCGACGAGGGCACGCTGTATGTGGCCAGGTTCAACGATGATGGGACGGGCCAGTGGCTACCGCTGGTGTTCGGCCAGGGGCCGCTCACCCCGGCCAACGGCTTTGCCGACCAGGCCGATGTGCTCGTGAAAACGCGCCAGGCCGCTGATGCGGTGGGTGCCACCAAAATGGATCGCCCGGAGGATATTGAAACCAACCCGGTGAACCGCAAGGTCTACATTGTGTTGACCAACAACACCCGGCGCGGTGCTGAAGGCCAGGCTGGCCCGGACAAGGCCAATCCACGGGCAAACAATGCCACCGGCCACATTATCGAATTGACCGAGACCGGCAACAACCACGCCGCGACCACCTTCCGTTGGGAGATCTTCTTGCTAGCCGGGCGACCAGAAGACCCTTCTACCTATTTTGCGGGCTACGACAAAAGCAAAGTCAGCCCCATCGGTGCGCCCGACAATATCACCTTCGACCTGTCGGGCAACATGTGGATTGCCACCGATGGCGCACCACGGGCGATCAAGCTCAACGACGGCTTTTTCGCCGTGCCAGTGGCAGGAACTGAGCGGGGCCATGTGCAGCAGTTTTTCTCGTCGGTGGCGGGTTCCGAGGTGTGCGGGCCGGAATTCACCCCCGACAACCGCTCGCTGTTTCTGGCTATTCAGCACCCTGGTGAGGGCGGCACCTTCGAGGAGCCGATCAGCACTTGGCCCGACCGGGTGGGCCTGCCCCGCCCAAGTGTGGTCTACATCGGTGCCTGGGACAGCCGCCCCATCGGGCGCTAAGACCAGGTTTACATCTGACGTTACTAGTCCGTTCAAGAAGTCTCTTTGTATTCACAGAGCAACACGCTTATGAAGATTAAAAATTAAATTCGGTATAGCCCGCGAAGGCGGGCTTCGCAGCTCCCAGCCGCTCCCTTTAGGGCTACGGCCAGCGCACATACCCGTTTTATTTCTTAAAGCTCATCAGCGTGTTTT
>JALONX010000209.1 GCA_025454695.1 Chloroflexaceae bacterium | reverse complement strand
TTTTACTATGAAACCAACTGTCTATCTCACCCGCCGCTTGCCCCAGACCGCCATAGATATTGTTGCCGCCGCCTGCACGTTGCGCATGTGGGATAGTGAAGCAGAAGCGGTGCCACGAGCCGTGTTGCAGCGCGAACTGGCCGACGCCGACGGCGTGCTGACGCTGATCTCCGACCGGGTGGATGCGGAATTGCTTGCCCACGCACCCCGGCTCAAAGTGGTGGCCAACATGGCGGTGGGCTACGACAATGTGGATGTCGCCGCCCTTTCCGCCCGGCACGTGCTGCTCACCAACACGCCCGGCGTGCTGACCAATGCCACCGCCGACCTGGCCTGGGCGCTGCTGCTGGCGGCGGCCCGCCGGGTGGTAGAAGGGCAGAAACTGATTGAGGCAGGCAACTGGAACTACTGGTCGCCCATGTTTCATGTGGGCCAGGAGATCAGCGGGGCGACACTGGGGGTGGTGGGCGCGGGCCGCATTGGCGGGGCGGTGGCCCGGCGGGCACAGGGCTTCGAGATGAACGTGCTTTACCACAACCGCCGCCCCAGCCCCGAATTGGAGCAACAGACCGGCGCGAGCTACCGGTCGCTGGACGACCTGCTGCGTGAGTCCGATGTAGTGGTGGTGACGGTGCCGCTGACGGCGGAGACGCGGGGCATGTTCGGGGCACGCGAATTTGCCTTGATGAAACCCACGGCCATCTTTGTGAACGTGGCCCGTGGGGCGGTGGTGCAGGAAGATGCGCTCTACCATGCACTCCTGGCAGGCCGCCCCTGGGCCGCCGGGCTAGATGTCTTCGAGCGCGAGCCGATTGGGGCAGACCACCCGCTGCTGACACTGCCGAACGTCGTGGCGGTGCCCCACATTGGCAGCGCCACCGTGCAGACTCGCATCCGCATGGCCACAACGGCAGCTACCAATTTGGTCGCCGCGCTCACGGGCCAGCCCGTGCCCAACCCCGTCAATCCCGAAGCGTGGCAGAACGCAAACGATGAGCGATGAACGCAGATACATCGCTCATCGTTCATCGTTCATCGCTTCACGAGGCCCAGCCACCAGCCGACATGCAATGCTTGCAGCAGTGGTGATGTCTGGCGCGGGTGCTGCGACATGGTGGCACAGAACCGGGTGGCGACCGGCGCGGCCTGATGATGCGCGTGCGGAATGGATGCAGGTGGTGGAACGGATCGCGCGGGTTTCTTTGCTGGCCGCCGGGGGTGTGCCGCATGGCGGGTCGCCGAAAATTGAGTAGAAACAGCCATCGCCTTCCTCTCTTTCTGAAGTTGGTCAAAGCTGCGTATCTGTAGCATAACATGCCTGTCAACCACCGTGGTGGAGAAGTTGCTTCCATGCATAATCAATATCAATATATAACCAACCTACGTACCCTTGTGGTGCTGCTGCTGCTGCTGGCGCTGCTCACAGGCTGTGCTGGCCCAACAACACAATCAGCTGCCGCCCCACCTGATGTGCGTCTACCCACACGTCAAGCAACCCCCGTACCAGCGGCAACGCTGGCCCCGTCGCCCGCGCCGTCGGCCAGGGCAGTCGCCACTGCCAGCGCCACGGTTACGGCGGCACCAACCGCCGCCCCGTCACCCACGGCAGCGCCGGTGCCCACTGCACCGCCCCCGCCGCCCACCGCCACGGCGGTGCCTCCACCGGCGGGCATGGCACCGTTGGATGTGAACGCCCAGACTGCCGCCCTGCTACCTGCGTTTGTGGGCGACATGGCCCAGGCCGAAGCGTGGGATCGCTACAGCCTTGACCTCACCCTCGACCCGGTGGCACTGACGGTGAGCGGCAGCATGCGGCTCGATCTGCGCAACCGCAGCGCGGACTCATTCGATGCGCTCTTTTTTCATCTCTACCCCAACCACCCCGACTTTGGCGGCAGCCTGCGGGTGACCAACGTGCTGGTAAACGGCCAGCCCGCCCTGGTTTCAAGCGAGGCAGGCAATGTGCGCATGCAGGTCAGCCTGGCGCAGCCACTGGCCCCCGGCGAGGAAACCAGCGTAACGCTGGATTTTGTGGCCAGCACCCAGCGCAATGCCAGCAGCCGCGCCTATGGGGCTTTTAACCAGGAGGCAGGCGTGTGGGCGCTGGCCAGCTTCTACCCGGTGCTGGCCCGCTACTTCCCCGGCAGCGGCTGGGATCGGCGGCCCATCAGCAGCCGGGGCGACCTGGCCGTGACGGAAACGACCCTGTACGATGTCACAGTGCTGTCGCCGCCGCCCTGGGTGCTGGCCACCACTGGCAGCCGTATTGAGGATGGCGCAGCGGAAAACGGCCAACGCCGCGAGCGCTTTGTCAGCGGCCCGCAGCGCGACTTTTTCATTACCGCGCTCAACGGGCTAGACCAGGCCAGCGCCGTAGTGGATGGCACGCGCGTCGTGACCTACTTCCAGCCCGCCAGTGCCGCCGCCGGGCAGCGCAGCCTGCAAGCCGCCGAAGACGCACTGCGGGCCTTTAACGCCCGCTTTGGCCCCTACCCACTGGCCGAAATGGAAGTGGTGCAGGCCGCCCTGACCAACTTCCTTGGCGTGGAATATCCCGGCATCATGCTGATTGAGCAGAATCTCTATCGGCAAGGCGGGCTGGGGCTGGAGGTGACCGTGGCCCACGAAGTGGCCCACCAGTGGTGGTATAGCCTGGTGGGCAACGACGTGCAGGGCCAACCCTGGCTCGACGAGGGCCTGGCCAGCTTTTCGCAGATTGTCTACCGTGAGGCGCGGGGCGATGGGGGCGGAGCCGAGGAGTTGTGGGCCTTCCGCGAGCGGGTGGAGGCGGCACGGGCTGCCGGGCGCGACGGCGTGGTTGACCAGCCAGCCGGGGCCTTTAGCGGCAACTACGTCACGCTGGTCTATGCCAAGGGAGCGCTGTTTTTCCAGGCCCTGCGCCAGCAACTCGGCGACGAGACTTTTTTTCGCTTCTTGCAGAACTACTACGCCACCTACCGCTACCGCGACGCCACCGGCGAGGGACTGCTGGCAACGGCAGAAAGCACATGTGGCTGCGACCTGAAGCAGTTCTATGCCGACTGGATTACGACGGTTGCGCCGGTAACACTGCCGTAAGGCCAGAATCTGCCACAGAGGCCACAGAGAACACGGAGGGTTTATCACCTCTCTGTGGCCTTTGTGGCCTCTGTGGCAAAAAGGACTACCCCTTGACCAGGTCTTTCAACGTGCTGCTGGCACTAAACCCAGGGGTTTTGGTGGCGGCAATGTTGATCTTGGCCCGAGTCTGTGGGTTGACCCCCTGACGGGCGCGGCGTTCGCGCACTTCAAAGGTGCCAAAGCCGGTGAGCGTGACTCGCTCGCCAGTCTTCAGGCACTCAGCAATCACATCCAGAGCCGCATCAATCACCTGTTTTGTTTCCTTCTGAGAAACGCCAGTGCGCTCGGCGACCATTTTGATGAATTCCGTCTTCTGCGGCATCGCAGTGTTCCTCCTAATGTGCTAGTGTACGGTGATTCCCGTTTGTGATGCAGTATACCGCACGTGTCAAGCCCCCCACCTGATTAGGACGCTCTAAACGCCCGTTTTGGCTTTCCACTTTCTATAGCGAAGAACATTTGTATTAGAAATAAACCTGATCACCACAAAAGAAGTGTCGGAGTCTATCCGCATCAGAAAGCCAAAAAAGCTGATTTTATCTTTACACTTGTAAAAACAAAAAACACCGCCTGGCTAGAAGCGTTCGCGGCAGACCACAGCGCTCTGGCGCTCACCGCTACCCTCCGACCGGACGATGCTTCGTTACTATAACATTCCCGGTTGCGTGTGTGAATAGGCCGAAGGGTGCCATGGGCCACAGTACTATCGGCGCGACGCAAACAGGCGTATAGACTTGGTTAAAACGCCTGCTGCTCCCGTTGGGTTACCAGTTTGGCCGCCAGGCCGGTATAGCTTTCGGGCTTCAGGGCGCGCAATTCGGCCTTCACCGCCTCGTCCACATCCAGTCCCGCAATGAAGGTGTGCAGGTCAGCTAGCGTGAGCGCCTTGCCCCGCGTGAGTCCCTTCAGCGCCTCGTAGGGCTGGGGATAGCCCACCCGCCGTAGAATAGTTTGAATCGCTTCGGCCAGCACCTCGGGGTGGTTTTGCAGCTCTGCCAGCATGTGGTCGCGGTTGGGGCTGATTTTTTCTAATCCTTTTGTAATGCGGCGGAAGGCCAGCAGGCTGTAGCCCAGCGCCACACCCAGGTTGCGCAACACCGTGCTATCAGAAAGGTCGCGCTGGAGGCGCGAAATGGGCAGCTTGCGGCTGAAAAACTCCAGCAGCGCAATCGCCAGGCCCAGGTTGCCCTCGCCATTCTCAAAGTCAATCGGGTTCACCTTATGTGGCATGGTGGAGGAGCCAACTTCGCCCGCTTTGGGGGCCTGCACCATGTAGCCGTCGCTAATGTAGCGCCACACGTCCTGGCACATGTCGAGCAGAATGGTATTGGCCCGCTTGAGCGCATCACACAGGGCCGCAATCGAGTCGTGGGGTTCGATCTGGGTGGTGAGCAGCACCGGCTCAAGGTCGAGCGAACGAACAAAAGCTTTGCTGAAGGTAATCCAATCGAGGCCCGGCAGGGCGGCCACATGGGCGGCGAAGGTGCCAGTTGCGCCGTTGAGCTTGCCGGTGAGCTTCACGCTTGCGAACTCGGCGCTAGCCCGCTCCAAACGGCTGGCGAAGACGGCCCACTCTTTGCCCAGGGTGGTGGGCGTGGCGGGCTGGCCGTGGGTGCGGGCCAGCATGGGCGTGGCGGCATCAGCGCGGGCCATATCGCGCAAACGGCCCGCAATCCCGTTCAAGGCTGGGAGCAGCACCAGGTCGCGGGCTTCGCGCAGCAGCAGGGCATAGGCCAGGTTGTTCACATCCTCCGAGGTGAGGGCAAAATGCACCGCCTCGGCCCATGCGCCCATGCCCAGCCGCTCCAACTGCTCGCGCAGCCAGTATTCCACCGCTTTCACATCGTGGTTTACCTTGCCATCCCAGGCGGCAATGGCCGCAGCGGACTCGGCGCTGAACTCGCGGTAAAGCGCCCGCAGGCTGGCCTGCTGCTGGGCGCTCATGCTGGGCACAAAGGCCACATCGCGGGCGCGGCACAGGAAAATCAGATATTCGACCTCTACCCGCACCCGGTAACGAAACAGAGCACCCTCGCTCACATAAGCTTCCAGGGCGGCCACATCGGGGCGGTAACGCCCATCCAGCGGCGAAAGGGCCGCAAGTGTATCAATCATCGTTCGCTCCATTCTGCACCGCAGCCAGGCTGCGATGCCGGTTATCATGTGGTTTGGGGTTATCTTAGCATGGGTTGGGACACGTGGTATACTCACCCATCATTTCAGGAGTACGCTATGTCCAATGCCAATAAGTGGCGCGTTATGCAGGCGCAGCGCATTGGTGCGTTGTATACTGCAAACCCCAACGTTGCGGCGGTAGTGCTGGGCGGCTCGGCGGGCCGTGGCCATGCCGATGCCTATTCCGACATTGAGTTGGGCGTGTTCTGGCTCAGCCCGCCGAGCGATGCGGAGCGCCGGACGGTGATTGAGCAGAGCGGCACCGACCTGCTGCGAAGCTACCCGTTCGACCCACTTGAGCATGTGTGGGAAGACGACCTGAGCCTGGGCCGCAGCGCACCCGACCATGCCAACAGCGGCGTGTTGATGGAAGTGATTCACACGACCACTGCCCGCGTGCAACAAACGCTCGACGCCGTGCTGCTGCACCACGACCCCGACGAGGGCAAGCAGAACATCATCGCGGGGGTGCTGGCAGGCCAGCCGCTGCACAATGAGCCGCTGCTGCAACACTGGAAAGCTCAGGCTGCCAGCTACCCAACTGAACTAGCCGAGGCCGTAGTGCGCCGCCACGCTCAGATCGATCACTTCTGGCGCTGGCGCATGTGGCTGGCCCGCGGCCCCAACTTGCTGATGCTCTACCAGAGCTATGCCCAGGTGCAGCAGAAACTGCTCCACACGCTGCTGGGTTTGAACCGGGTCTACTATGCTGGCTTCAAATGGCTGGATGTGGTGGCGGCGCAGCTGCACCATGCACCACCAGATCTGGTGTCACGTTTGCGGGCGGTGTTTCAGGTGGAACCAGCCGAGGGGGCAGGCCAACTCAAGGCCCTGGTGGAAGAAACCTACGATCTGCTCGAACAGCACATGCCGCAGCTTGATGTGGAACGGCTGCGGCGTATCTTTCGCTACCAGCGCCCGGTGTGGGAGGTACCGCCGGTGGAGTAGCGATGGTGTGTCGGCCCCGCAATGGGCTGGCGTTGCAGTGCATGGCGGGGCGCACATCGCCCCACAACGACGGCATCACAAGATATGCCTGGTGGAGCTAGTCCAACGTTGTCGGGTCAATTCCCAATTCGCGGAGTTTGGCCCATGCAGCCTCTTTGGCGGCCCGCTCAGCTTCTTTGGCGGCCCGCTCAGCTTCGGCCTGGGTCAGCCATCGTCGATCATGTTGGTCATAGCAGCGCAGGTACAAGCCATCGGGCACCAGAAACGCCTGCAACGCAGGACTCCAGAGGCGGCCATCGGAGCCGAGCGGTTGGGGTACCAGCACGCCACCCACCAGGTGCCAGCCCCGTAACCGACCGCCTGCTGCTGGAAGATAAGGCGGCTCGTTTGGGTCGTAGCGGTAGTATTCCTGCACGCCCAGGGTGGCATACTTCGCGGGCTTTTTGTTCAGGTCGTCGTCCCAGGTGGTGTCCGAGCAGATTTCAAACACCACCTGGGGTGGCGGGCGGTCGGGTTCATAGAGCCGCCAGCTGCGAAAGGTGCGTTGACCAACATCGTTCACCACCACACCCTTGAAGAGGGCCACATCGGGGGCAACAGGATATTCGTTACGCTGTTTGCGGCGGTAGATGTTGAGATCGGCGGCGATAAACCAGCCCTCAGCCCGGTAGTGCCATTCCAGCAGACTCACCAGATAGCGCACCAGGTGGCCTTGCACGGCGCTGGAACCCGTGAAATCCTCCCGCGTTGGATGTTGATCGTAGTAATGAAATGGCGGCTCTGAGTCCGTTATCGGGACTGGTGGTTCAATCAGCAACGGGTTCATGGTGCATTCTCCCGTGGTGAGGCAGCTGCCAGACATAGATGCGCAACTGCTGCTATTGTAGCATGTTCCGGGCACCGCGGCTGCTTCAGGCCCTGCGGGCGGGCCGCGATGTAACCCTGGAGACACTGATTGGCATGCTCCATGTGTACGAACTGGACGTTCGGTTGCAGCGTGTCGGCCCGCTATGGAATAGACTGCATTGCTCAGCAACAGCAGCAACAAAGGAGTTCGCCCATGGCCACACGAGTTGATACCGCAGCACGGCTGCTTCGCGCCCCCGCTGCGACAATTTACCAGGCGTTTGCCACCGCCGACGCCATGACCGCCTGGCTACCACCCCAGGATATGAGCGGGACAATGCTCGCCTTTGATTTTCGTGAGGGTGGAGCCTACCGACTGCGGCTCACCTACAATGAGCCTGACTACATGCAGGGAAAAACAACCGCGGACTCTGACGAGGTGGCGGTACGCTTTGTCAGACTTGTGCTCGATACACACATCGAACAGGCCGTCACCTTCACCAGCGACGATCCGGCCTTTGCGGGCGAGATGCGCATGATTTGGACGTTCGACGCAGTGCCAGGCGGGACGCTGGTGACGGTGCGCTGTGAGGATGTGCCAGTGGGGATAGCGGTGGAGGATCACCGGGCAGGGCTGGCGTCCACCCTCAGCAATCTGGCAACGTTTGTCGAGCAGGGCACTTGAATGGCCAGCCGCACAAGGAGACTGGCACTTGAAACGTTATTCCATTGCTGTGCATGGCGGGCGGTTCACAGGCCACGCCCCGACATCGGTGCGGGTGCATGGCGGGCGATTCACAGACCACGCCCCGACACGGTGCGGGTGCATCGTTCTGCATGGCGGGTGAACACAAGGTTCGCCCCTACACCATTGCATCAACATTGATTCACGGTCTCCGGTCTCCGGTCTCCGGTCTCCGGTCATCATTCCTCGCTCATCGCTCATCGCTCATCGTTCCTCGTTTTCTGCTATACTTCCCCCATTCCAAAAACGCATAACTCGTAACTCGTCATTCGTAACTTGAGGAGACTCCCATGCCCTGCCACCGTTGGAAGGCATTGCCAACCGTTGTGCTGTTTACCCTGCTAGCGCTGCTGGCGGCGCTGTTGCCGTTGCAGGCCACGCCAGCTGCCCGTGCCCAGGAACAAACGCCCCCACCAAAAACCGTCACCATCCCTGGAACTATTCAGAGCAAGCTCGGCTGCCCTGGCGATTGGCAACCAGCATGCGAGCAGACCTTTTTGACCTACGACCAGGCCGCCGACCTGTGGCGGGCCACCTTCGACCTGCCCGCTGGCGACTATGAATACAAAGCGGCGCTCAACGGCACCTGGGCTGAGAATTATGGCGCAAAGGCTGCCCGCAACGGCGCGAATATTGCCCTTAAGCTGGCTGCGCCCACCAGCGTCACCTTTATCTACGACCATAAGACCACCTT
>JALONX010000208.1 GCA_025454695.1 Chloroflexaceae bacterium | reverse complement strand
GTGGCGCATGCCGCTGCGCACGCCGCCTCCTCGTCAGCCGCTTCCGCCACATGGCTGGTGACGGCTGCACCAAATGCGCGCCACATGGGGCCAACACGGGAACCATAGCTGGCGAAAAACGCGCCGCCCTGTTCGGGGCCAATCGCCAGCTGTTGGGCCAGTTGCCGCGAGATGAGTTGCCCACCGAGGGTGGCCCCTTCCATCACATACATGCAGCCCAGGCCCGCCGCCGCTGTGTGAATTTGGGGCAGGTCGGTGCAGCGGGGCAGGGCCGCAATCTGCGCTGACGACAGACCCAGCGCGGCCAGATCGCGCTCAAGCAGAGGTGTTTTCTGGCGCTCGGCAAACTGCAGTTCCAGCTCATGCAGCTCGGGCAGCTGGTTCAGCGCCCGCTCCAACGGCATGTAAAAGCCATAGAAGCAGGCCAGCAACTGGCCGTAGGCCTCACGCGAGGTGCAGCGGGTGGTAATCGAGAGTTGCAATTCTAAGCCGTCGTGCGAAGCTTGCGTTTCCTGCTTGAGTCTGGTCATGATCGTCATGGCGTTGTCCTTGTGTGGTTGTTGAGGAACAAGGCATATATTTTTGTACCGCGTAACCGTCGCTCTAGTTACGGGCAAGACTTTACCACAAAGACACAAAGGACACAAAGGCGATGTGAATTTGAGTATGCGGGCGCTACAAAACTGGCTTTAATCCGCCGCCTGCCGCTTCGCCTCAGGGGTGCTGGCCTGGCCCACCGCCCGCCCGCCCAGAATGGAAGGGATGATCGCCAGCAGGGCCAGACCGGCGGCCACGTACATGGTTCGGTCAAAGCCAGCCGCCAGAATGTCGGGCGGCGCTGATGTCACCGGGTCGAAACGCTGGCCCGCAATCATTGCCACCTGCGAGGCCCACACCGCGCCCGCAATGGCGATGCCGCAGGTCTGGCCGAGGTTGCGCATGACGGCCAGCACGCCGCTGGCCACCCCCAGTGCCTCCGGCGGGGCGTTGCCGAGGATGGTGCTGTTGTTGGGGCTTTGAAACAGGCCAATCCCCACCCCCAACAGCATCAAGTTGCCAATCAGCCAGGGTAGCGGCGTATCGGCCCGCAGGCCAGCCTGGCTCACAAAGCCAATCGCTGTAATCACCAGGCCAACCACCGTGAGCAGGCGCGGCCCCACCCGGTCGGAAAGCCGCCCGCTGAGGGGCGAGGTGACGGAAAGGGCCAGCGGCAGGCTAATCAGCACCAGGCCCACCGTTTCCAGCGGCAGCAGGTAGACCAGTTGCAGAAACAGTGGCACCAGCAGCAGGTTAAAGGCCAGCCCGTTGAAGAGAATAAAGCCTGCCAGCAGGTTGAAGGAGAAGGCCGGGCGCGTAAACATGCGCAGGTTGATCATCGGCTGAGCCACCCGCCCTTCCCACCAGATAAACAGACCACCGGCGACGAGAAACAGTGCAAGCGAACCGACCACCAGTGGGTTGCTCCAGGCCAGGTCTGGCCCGAGCGTCAGCCCCACCAGCAAGCCCAGTAGACTCGCCAGCACCAGGGCCGCGCCGATGATGTCGAACTGCTGCCGCCCGGCAGCAGGGGTGTCTTTAGGCAGCGCCTGGAGTGAGAGCCAGATGCCGGCAATGCCCACCGGCACATTCACGTAGAAGATGGATTGCCAACTCACATTGCTCAGCAGCACCCCGCCCAGCGCCGGGCCGATCAGGATGCCCGCCGCTACAATCGAGCCGGTGGCCCCCAGAGCGGTGCCGCGTTCCTGCGGCGGAAAGGCCGTCACCAGCAGGGCTGGGCCGAGGGCCTGGATCATTGCCGCACCCACCGCTTGCAGCACCCGAAAGCCGATCAATGCGCCGATGTTGGGGGCCAGCCCGCAAAGAACCGAGGCCACCGTAAAGATCACAAAGCCCGCTACATAGATGCGGCGCTTGCCAAACATGTCGCCCAGCCGCCCCATTAGCAGCAGCAAGCATGTGAGGGTAAGCAGGTAGGCCAGCACCACCCACGAAACAATATTCAGGTTGCTATTAAAATCACGAACGAGGGTATTGAGGGCAATATTGACGATGGAGCCATCAATGGTGGAGATCAGGACGCCACTGCCAACCGCAGCCAGCGCCCACCACTTCCGCGAGTAGTCGTTCACACAAACACACTTTCAGCAGCTGCCTGAAAAGCTCTCGCAAAGGCGCAAAGGATTCGCGTGGGGAATGTCTATTGCCAGCCTGTTTGTCCGTTGCACCTGTGCGGCAGCTACGAGCATAACCTTCTCAGACAGCTTGTTGTCAAAAGGAACCAGGCAGAGAAGGTTTGAAAGGAATCAAACCGCTCAATACCCTTGCAGACCATCTCTGTGCGCTCTGTGACCTCTGTGGCAAAAGATGTGGCAAAACTAAACTGTCGGGCCAGTCGGCATATCGAGTTGGAAATTCACAATCTGCCAGCGGCCCTCGGCCCGTTGGAGCTGCCAGCGGCTGCTGACCTGGCCACGGGCGAAGTGCCAGACAATCTCTATTTCGCCCGCGTTGGTTCCGCGCAGGCTGGCCGCCTGCGCCACGGCCTTTTTAAGTGGGCCATGCTCCCGTTCCAGCTCCGCCCGCAGCAGCGGCAGCAGATCCTGGGCGGTGCTGCCATGGGCCGGGCCAGGCCGCAAAAACGGCACCGTGGCGGCGTAGTTCTCCTGCACCACCGCGTCAGCGAACTGCTGCATGGCAGCGCGAGGGTCGGACGGGGTGGCCGCCGGGCGGCCCAGCATAAAAATCAGCACCGCCCCGGTTATAGCACCCAACACCAGGCCAATCGTTATTGCCCACAGCAAGAAACTCGGGCGCTTTGCGGCTACAACCGTTGAATTTGAAAGTTCAAGTGACACAGCTTTTTCTCCTGCACAACCAATGCACATACTTTATCCCACATGCATTGTAGCAGAAGATGGGCCGTGAATGATAAGGTATGAAGTATGATATATGAATGATGAAAGTAGGTAATGCGTAATGCGTAATCTGTAACTGGCTATGAGTTACGCACTACGGATTACGCATTACGTTTCACGCATCACATTTCACGCATCACGTTTCACGTTTCACGCTCACTTATCATTCAACGCAGCCACACCGGGCAGCACTTTGCCTTCCAGCAGTTCCAGCGAGGCCCCGCCGCCGGTGCTGATGTGGCTCATCTGCTCGGCCACGCCCGCCTGCTCCACTGCCGCCACCGAGTCGCCGCCACCGATGATGGTGGTTGCGCCACGGGCCGAGGCCTCGGCCATGGCCCCGGCAATGGCGCGTGTGCCTGCGGCAAACGGTTCCATCTCAAACACGCCCATCGGCCCGTTCCAGATGATGGTGTTGGCCTTGCCGACGTACTCCTTGAAGAGTTCGACCGTCTTTGGGCCAACGTCGAGGATGCGCCAGCCTGCCGAAACGCCGTCAATCTCCACCGTTTGCGTGTTGGCATCAACCGAAAAGGCGTCGGCAATCACCGCGTCGGTGGGGAACACCAGCCGCCCATTGCTCTGCCCCATCAAATCTTTGGCAACGTCGAGCTTGTCATTCTCCACCAGCGAGTCGCCAATTTCGTAGCCATGGGCCTTGGCGAAGGTATTGGCCATGCCGCCGCCGATGAGCACATAATCGGCCTTCTGCATCAGGCTGCTAATCACGCCGATCTTGTCGGAAACTTTGGCTCCACCAAGAATGGCCACAAACGGACGATTGGGATTTTCCAACGCGCCGTAGAGAACGCTCAACTCCTTCTCCAACAAAAAGCCAGCCACGGCGGGCAGGTGGTGGGCCACGCCCTCGGTGCTGGCGTTGGCCCGGTGAGCGGCACCAAAGGCATCGTTCACAAACACATCGCCGAGCTTCGCCAGTTCCTGGGCCATGGCCGGGTCGTTCGGCTCTTCGCGCGGGTCAAAGCGGGTGTTTTCCAGCAGCAGCACCTGGCCGGGGTGCAGGGCTGCCGCCGCTGCCTCAGCCGCCGGGCCGGTGATGGCTTCGGTTTTGCGGACTTCGCTCGCTTCGGGCAGCAACTCGAACAGCCGCTCTGCCACCGGGCGCAGGCTATACTTCGGGTTCACTTTGCCTTTGGGTCGGCCCAGATGCGACATCAGCACCACACTGGCTCCGTGTTCGAGCAGGTAGCGGATGGTTGGCAGCGCGGCCCGAATGCGGGTGTCGTCGGTGATCGCGCCGCTGTCGTCCTGCGGCACGTTGAAGTCTACTCGCACCAGGGCACGCTTGTTGGCCCAATCCACGTCACGGATGGTTTTCTTGTTCATCGCACACACTCCTTACCTTATCTGTGGCGAACAACGTTTCATGCGTCTAGAGGCGGTAGCAGCATTGTAGCATACCTTTCTGCCCTGCAATGTGGTACGATAGAGCTAGTGACGAGTTGCGAGTGACGAGTGACGAGTTTTGGAGCGGCAAAGGAAATAAGGGAAAGAAGGGAACTTGTTCTTTGCGTCAGCTCGTCATTTCCCTCATTTTCCTCATTTCCTTTATTTCCCTCTTTCTGGTGGTTCTCGGTTCTTGGGTACTAAGCCGCGGGACAACGCATGTCCCTTGGCCACGTTGGTCGATACATTTGGTATGCTATAGTCGCCCACGCTCGCCGTCGCGCGTGTCCGTTGTCCCTGAGACTGCAACCGAAATTGGTGCGCCGCGTGGACGAGTCCGTGTTCATCGAGGCTGGGTACGATCGGTGTTCATACCACGCAGGACGCACGTCCAAGGTTCGCCCAGAACACGGCCATGGAACGACCAGCATGAAAACGGGAGGATGCGGATGCTGCCTCAAACATCGCACCCCCGCCGATCCGACCAAAGTCGGGCCAAAAACAACAGCATCAACGTAATATCTCGGTTCTCGGTTCTCGGTTCTCGGTTTTTGGCTTTCCGATGCTCCACCTCCTCTCGCCCGGCATGCTAGCGACGGTTGAAGACCTGGGGCGACCAGCGGCCCGGCGTTTTGGCGTGCCCGGCGGTGGCGCGATGGACTCGTTTGCGCTGGCGGCGGCCAACCGCCTGGTGGGCAACCCGCCCGGCGCGGCGGCGCTGGAACTCACCGGCGGCGGTGCCCGCTTCGTGTTTCAGGGGCTGACGCTGTTTGCGCTGACCGGGGCCGACTTTGCGGCCCAGCTGGATGAGGTGCCCCTGCGACCCTGGACAGCGGTGCTGGCCCGCGCCGGGCAGGAGCTGCGGTTGAGCGGGCGGCGGGGCGGCTGGGGTGCGCGGGCCTACCTGGCCCTGGCAGGCGGCGTGGATGTTCCTGTAGTGCTTGGCTCCTGCAGCACCTGCCTGGCGGGCGGCTTTGGCGGCTACCATGGCCGGGTGCTGTGGGCGGGCGACACGCTTCCCACTGGGCCAACGGTGGGCGATGGCACGCGCTATGCCGGAGTTACCTGGCCCACCCAGCGCCGCCCAGCCTACCAGGTCGAGCCGACACTGCGCGTGTTACCTGGCCCGCATGGACACCACTTGTCCAACGCTGTGCTTAAGCAGCTTTGCCATGCGCCATTCCAGGTCAGCGCCACCTCCAACCGCATGGGCTACCGGCTGGAAGGAACGCGCCTCGCCGTGAAGCCAGGCGTGAGTCTGCCATCGCTGGGGGTGCTGCCCGGCGTCATCCAGCTGCCGCCCGATGGTGCGCCCATTCTGCTGATGGCCGATGCACAGACCACCGGCGGCTACCCCATTGTTGGCATGGTGATTAGCGCCGACCTGCCGCTGGCGGCCCAACTGCTGCCGGGCGACCGGCTTCGTTTTGCCGTTACCAACCAGAACGAGGCGCGAGAATCGTTTATGCAATTGCAACACTGGCTCGATGCCGGGCCAGATGACGATGACGACGACGTGTTGCTGCCGGGCTGGGCGGGATATTGGTAACAGTTGGCAGTTGGCAGTTGGCGGTTGGCAGTTGGCGGCTGAGCCATACGTGAGCCAAAGGTGAACAATGCCACCGCTCGTTCTTTGAAGAACACTTCTTACACATCTTTGTTATAATACCGTTTCTATGATAATCTAACGTTGTCTGTTTAGATGAGATGGATTGTAGAGAGGCTTAACTCATCGCCAATCTTGAATATCAATGCTCTGCGCTGCAAGCGCACGACGAAAGAAAGGACGCCTATGATTTCTCCTCTTCCTAACCTGCGCCCAATGAGCCTTGGTGATCTGCTGGATGCAACCTTCCGGTTGTTTCGTAATAACTTCCTGACCTTCATTGGCATTGCAGCCCTGATGCAGCTGCCCTTCATCTTGCTACAATTAGTGTTGGGCTTCGCCTTTAACCAGCAGGTTGCCACCGACATTTTTCGGCTTGCCGATGAGTTACCGGGCTTTGATCCTGGCACCGACTCCTTTGGCACGCTCCCATTGGCAGGCATGTTCGCCTTTATTGGTTTCACGCTGGTGTTGGCGCTGTTTCAGGCCTTTGTCATTCTGCCACTGATCAACGGGGCGTTGGCGAATGCGGTGTCACGGCGGTTTCTTAATCAAGACGTTGGTATCATCGGTGCCTACAATCTTGGCGCAGGTCGGATCATCTCCGTCATCGTCACAAATCTGATTGTGGCCCTGCTCGGTGGTCTGGTTGGTGGCGTGCTTATTGGTGGTTTTGTATTCGTTATTTTTGCCATATCAGCCGTACTAGCGAGCTCTGGTGATTCTGGCTCAGGGGCGCTCCTCGGCGTGCTGGCTTTCTTCGGCACATTTGCAGCCCTGATTGTGCTGCTCTTGCTGATATCCTTCGTCTTTGTCCGCTTCATCTTTGTTACCCAGGCCGCCGTGCTCGAAGGCAAAGGCCCAATCGAGGCGCTGGGGCGGAGTTGGCGGCTGCTCACCGGCTCCTACTGGCGGGTGCTGGGCATTGTGGTGCTGATTTTCATCCTGTTGTATATCCTGGTTGCAATTCCCACCTCAATCGCAAGCTTCGCTATCGGGCTAATCTTCAGTCGTCCAGAAGATTTCGTGCTGCAACAAACCTTGTCGGGCGTCATCAGCTACAGTACCCAAATCCTGGTGCTACCCTTCCAATTGGTTGCCTACACCCTGCTCTACTACGACCTGCGCGTGCGCAAAGAAGGTTTTGACATGCAGATGATGGCCGAACAGAGTTACAATGTTCCAGCCACGCCCTGGCAGGTAGATCGCCCGAATGGGTAAGCGATTAAAACCATTAACGGTGGCCCTTCAAGGCGTGGTGTATGCCAGTCTTCGGGCTTCGGCCTGCCCTGCCGTTCGACCCTACGACTTGGCTCAGGGCAGGCAAGCTCACGAACCGCGAAGTCGTATGGTCTCTGGTCTGCTAGCTGTGCTCCTGTTCCTCGTTCTGGCCACCTCAGCCCAGGCCCAGGCCACCCCGCCCGACCTGCCCACCTACGAGGGCTGGTTGCGGGAGGCCGCCGCCGCTGCCCAACGCAACGACCGTATCGGCTTTGAGCAGGCGGCCAACAGGCTGGTGGAAACGCAGCAGGTGCGCCTGAATGACGGCACGCTGCTGCCGGTGGATAACGCCTGGCTGCGCCCCCTGCTGGCCGATGCCGAGCGCAGCATGCCCCAGGCCGCCGAACAGTTGGGTGCCTTGCTTGATGCGCTGGCCCAGCCGCCCCCCAGCGCCCCCGATGATGCCGAGCAGCGCCTGCGCGACCTGCTGAGTCGCCCGCCTTTCAGCGAAGAGCAGGACTCATCGCTACTGGGGCAGATTCTCGACTGGCTGTGGGCCTTTCTGGAACGGTTGTTATCCCCATTCGGCCAGGTGGGCGAAGGGCCACGGGCAGCCTTTGGCTGGTTGATTGGCGTTCTGGCGGTGCTGCTGGTGCTGGGGGTGCTGCTCTACTGGCTGTTCAGCATGCGCCGCACCCTGGCCCGCGAGGCCCGCAGCGAAGAACACGACCCGGAGGCTGGCCTGACCTCGCAAACGGCCATGCAACAGGCGGGCAGCGTGGCCGAAGGCGGCGACTACCGCACCGCTGTGCGTTTTCTCTACCTTTCGGCCCTGCTGTGGCTGGATGAAAAGGGGCTGCTGCGCTACGACCGCGCCCTCACCAATCGTGAATACCTGGAGCGGCTGCGTGATAACGCCGGGCTGCGGGCGCAACTGCTGCCGATTGTGGAGACCTTTGACCAGGTCTGGTACGGCCATGTGACGCTGGACGCCGATGGGTTTGCGGCCTACCGCCGCCAGGTGGAAGGGCTGCGGCGGGGTAAGGGGAGATGAGAGGTAGGGAGATTGGAGATAGGAAGAGGCTGTAGTGCGGACTGATGGAGTTTTACTTTTTATTTCGGACGCGCGGTACTGCCATGGTCACCGAATGAATTCGGCGTCTGGAAGACTAAAACACGCTCAAGCGTGTTGCTGCGGTGGTTGTATGGATTACTCTGTAAAACCTTATTAGTAGTCTGTAAACAACGTCTTCTTCCATGAAGCATCGGTGTCACCCCGACCGCAGGGAGGGGTCTTCAGCGTATTGCCATGCCGATTCCTCTTCGGTCAACACGCCCAGGCGCGTCATCTGCTGGTACTGCGCCACACTTAAGCGCCAGATGG
>JALONX010000207.1 GCA_025454695.1 Chloroflexaceae bacterium | reverse complement strand
TTAGACAAAAGTTCATTTTCGTTATGTTATCAAATGCACCATCGCGTGTGCGACTCAGGCCCGCTTCACCATCCACGAGCTGTCCATTGGCATCCTTTATTTCCTCTTCCCGTGCGTAGGTGGCCAGTTCTCCCCGTGGCCCCACGGCTTTGATGTAGAGCACGCCACCCTTGTTGAGGTCAATCAGGCTTTCGAGAGTCTGGGCCAGGGACGGGCCGTCTTTGGCGTCTACATATAGCCCGCCGCTGTTCTCGGCCACACACTTGAGGGTGTCGGCTACCTGGGGGGTGAGGCCAAAGCCGACCACGTCCACCCGCACCTCGGCGCCGGACTCACGCAGCGCTTTGGCGGCAGCACAGGGGTCGCGGTCGCAGGTCTCCTCGCCGTCGGTGACCAGAATGATGATGTTGCGCACATTCTCGCTCGCCGGGGGCATGCTTTCGCCGGCCTTCTGCAAGGCCAGGGTAATTGGCGTCCAGCCGGTGGGCTCCCACGACAGGGCCTGCTGGCGCAATAGGTCTTTGTTGACCCCCTGCACTGGCACCAGTAACTCGGTGGACTGGCAGCTTTCGGCCCGCCCGGCCTGGGTGTTGTCGCCCTGGTGGCCAAACACCCGGAAGCCCACATTGAGCTTGTCGCCCGCATCGTCGGGCAGCTTGTCAATCACCTGCTGAATGGCCTTACGGGCCGCCTCAATGCGGGTCTCGCTGCCAATCTGCTCCGCCATCGAGCCAGAGGCATCAAACACCAGCTGGATATTCACGGTCTGGCGGGCCGCCTCGCCGCCCTCGGGGCGGAAGGTGGTGGGCACGGTCGTATCGCCGCTGGTGCCCGCTGCCGGGGTGCCTGCTGGGGCCGTGCCGCTGGTGGCCGGGGCCGTGCCCGCCACGGCGGGCGTGGTGGTAGCCAGCGGCCCACCGGGGCCAACGGTGGGGTTGGCTGGGCTGGCTGCCGTGGGCGACCCCGTGCGCCCTGGGGCAGCGGCTTGCCCCGCGCCGGGCGTGGCTGCCGCTGCTGCCGCCGTGGTGGGGCTAGGCTGAGCGGCGGCTGCCGTGGCCTGCACCGCTGCCTGAATCGTCGCCTGCATGTTGGCCTCGGCCTGGCGGGCCGTGTCGGTGGCGGTGGTTATTGCCGCCACCGTCGCCTGCACGCTGGCCTCGGTATTGCCCGCACCGGTGCAGGCGGCAATCGTTGGTACAAGCAGGAAAAAGAGTAGGAGAGCAGCAGAACGTTTTCGCAACATTACAGCAATCCTTTCTATAGCTGTTCGCAAGCGCAATGCACATGTGGTTTAGTGTACATAGAATCTTGCGCTCACAACTTCTCTTTTACCTGAATTTGCTCAATTGGTCAAGCCACACTGCCATGTGCGTTTTTGCATAATCTTACACTTGCTACATTCAATTTGATGCTTCACGAACATGATAGGAAAATGCGGGAAACGCGGGAAATGTTCTGAGCATCAGGTCGTCATTTTCTTTATTTCCCGTGAAATTCAAGCTCCACGTTTCACGTTTCACGTTTCACGCCTTACACTTCACGTCACCCTACAGCGTCGCCTCACGGATCGAGCGACCGGCCCAGGCCAGCGCCAGGGCTGCCAGCACAGCAAAGACCCCGAAGCCCAGCAGCACCGCCGGGTCGGCCAGGTTGCCATTGATCAGGGCGCGGGCCGCATCCACCCCGTAGAGCATAGGGTTTGCGCGGGCCAGCCATTGGATTGTGGCGGGAGCCAGGCTCAGCGGCAGGAAGATGCCCGACAGCAGCAGCAAGGGCAGAAAGAAGAAGTTGACCGTCGAAGCCAGGGCGTTTTCATCCTTCACCGCCAGGGCCAGGCCATAGGAAAGGGCTGCCATCAGCAGGCCGATCAGCAGCAGCAACACCAGCAGCAGCAGGGTGCCCGGCAGGCTGGGCCGCAGCCCCAGCAGCATGGCAATGCCCACTAGCAGCCCGCACTGCACCAGCAGCACCAGGCCATCACGCAGCACCAGCCCCAGCAGCAGCGCCAGCCGGTTCACCGGCGTCACCCGCAGCCGCTCGATCTCGCCGGAACGCAACGAGGCCAGCAGCCCAAAACCGGTGAAGGCCGCACTGAGCATCGCCGTCATCAGCAGCAGGCCGGGGGTGAAGAAGTTAAACGCCCCGCCGGGCGGAATCCCCATGCTGCCGCTGAGTCCATCCAGCATCGGCGCAAACAGCAGCAGATAACAAATTGGCTGAAACAGGCCAAAAATCACCCAGACTGGTGTGCGCAAGGTGATGCGCAGGTTGTGGCTAAACAAGAGCCATGTGTCGCGAAACAGTTTCATCATGTACCTCCTTGTGGATTGCAGATTGCAGATTGCAGATTAGCCGGACAGAAACGCAGAAACGCAGAGACACAGAGACGCAGAGTGACTACAGGTTACGCATCACGCATCACGTTTCACCTTGTCATCTTGTCGTTCCGGCCCCGGTCTTCGGTCTTCGGTCTCCGGTCTCCCGTCTCCGGTCTGCGTATCACGCTCCCTCCTCCCGCAGTGAGCGTCCCGTGAGGCGCAAAAACACATCGTCCAGGCTGGGGCGGGCCAGAGTCACACTGCGGATGGTGATGCCTGCGCTATCCAGCGTGCGCAACACCAGCGGCAGGGTTTCTTCGCCTCGTTCCACCTGGAGATGCAGCCCGTCAGCGGTGTGATGCAGTTCGCGCAGGTAGGGCTGGGGGCGCAGCAACGCCTCGGCCCACTGGCGATGTTCGCCCTCGGACAACCCGAGCGTCAGCACATCGCCTGCCACCTGCCGCTTCAGCTCGCCCGGCGTGCCTTCGCTCACCAGCTGCCCGCCATCCATAATTGCCAGGCGGTCACACAGGGCGTCGGCCTCATCCAGGTAGTGGGTGGTGAGAAACACGGTGGTGCCGCCGTCGCGGAGCTTGCGCACCTCGTCCCACAGCCGGGCGCGGCTCTGGGGGTCGAGGCCGGTGGTCGGCTCATCGAGAAACAGCAGCGCGGGCCGATGCACCATGCCCAGGGCCAGGTCGAGGCGGCGGCGCTGCCCGCCGGAATAGGAGCGCACTGGCCGGGCGACGAACGACTCCAGCTCCAGCGTTGCCGCCAGCTCCCGCCCACGGGCCTGGGCTGCCCCGTGGCTCAGCCCATAGAGCCGCCCTTGCAAAACCAGATTTTCCTGGCCGCTGGCGGCACCTTCGGCCCCGCCCTGCTGACCCACATAGCCGATGCACTGCCGCACCCGCCCCGGCTCGCGGCGTAGGTCGCAACCTGCCACCATGGCCGAGCCGCTGCTTGGCACCAGCAGTGTGGCCAGCATGCGCATAGTAGTGGTTTTGCCCGCTCCATTCGGCCCCAGAAAGCCAAAAATCTCCCCGGCCTGCACCTGCATCGTCACACCGCGCACCGCTGCAACCTCGCCACTACGGCTAGCAAAGGTTTTGCTCAACTCAACCGTTTCAATCATCGCCATGCGAGTCTCCTTTACTTACGTTCGTGTATGTATGTTTTATGAATGGAAAAACCCAGAACCCAGAACCGGCTTGCAGTCCACCGTTTGCAGTTTGCAGTTCCTACAAGCATACCTCAACGACGTTGTATCACTTGACCACGTTGCCAACTGCCAACCTTTCGACAAGCGGTTTCCGAGCTTGACGAGGAGCAGGGCTGGCTGCCAACTGCCAACTGCTCTGCGCCTCTGCACCTCTGTGCCTCTGCGTTTCCTGCCCGGTCTGCGTTTACGCCTCGGCCACAATCCCCCGCAGAAACATGTCGGCCAGCGCTGGTGCCTGTGCCTTGAGCGAAAAAGCCGCCGGGTCGCTCAGCCAGGTGGTGGTGACGCCGGTGCTATAGGCCATAAATGCCTGCGCGGCCACCTGTGGGTCAAGGTCAGCCCGCAGTTCACCCGCGGCAATGCCCTCGCGCATGGCCTCCGTCAGTTGCGCAATGGTCTGGCGAATCCCATCAACCTTCAGCTGCCAACCTTCTGCTAATTCGGGGAGTAATTCGGTCTTAAACAGCGCCAGTTCATTCACGGCTCTGAAGTCGTCATCTTGTTCGAGATATTCAAACAGGCGCACCAGCATGCGGCGCAAAACAGTAGCGACCGTCCCACCTTCGTTAATGGCCTCTATAATCAATGTTTCGGCCTGACGCCCGTATTCTAGCAACAGCGTGTTGTACAGGTCGGCCTTGTTTTTGAAGTGCCAGTAGATCGCGCCCCGCGTCACCTTCGCCTGCTCGGCCACATCTTCCAGCCTGGTGGCGGCGTAGCCCTTCTCGCTAAACACCACCAGGGCCGCCTGCAGCAGCATGGTGCGGGTGGCGGCTGCTTCTTCTTTCGTGCGACGCATGGAGTTCTCCTTGGAGAACATACTAACACGTATGTATGTTAATTGTCAAGTGTTATTCTAGATGCGGGAAACGGGAAACGTGCCACTCATAGCCACGTTTCCCGTTTCCCGTTTTATTCTTCTGGCACGCTTTTCGCTTATCTTCAGGAACTGGTTATTTCTAGTGTTTCGAGGTACCGAATGAGTCCTGGCAACAATCAACAAGCCCAACCCGTGCAGCTCAAGCGCGGGATCAATACCTTTTTGCTCTTCTTCTTTGTTGTTGGCGATATTCTTGGTTCGGGCATTTATGCCATGGTGGGCCAGGTGGCTGGCGCGGTCGGCGGCGCGGTCTGGATGTCGTTTGGCGTAGCGGTGCTGTTTGCCCTGCTTACGGCCTTTTCCTACGCCGAGCTGGTGACGAAGTACCCGAAGGCGGCGGGGGCCTCGCTCTATGTCAACCGGGCCTTCAAAAACGATTTTCTCTCTTTCCTGGTCACCTTCTGCTTGATGGCGGCGGGCGTGGCGGCGGTGGCGGCGCTGGCGCGAGTGTTTGGCGGGCGTTATTTTCAGGAGTTTATCGGCGCACCGGAACTGCTGGTGGCGCTATTCTTTATCGCCGCGCTCACGCTGATCAACTTCCGGGGCATCTCTGAGTCGGTCTGGCTGAACACGATTATGAGCATCATCGAGCTAAGCGGCCTGCTGATTATTCTGGTGATTGGCGGGATGGTGCTGTTTAACGGCCAGGCCGATTTGAGCCGCCCTTTCACCTTCAATAGCGACCAGGCCGCGCCGCTGGCGGTGCTGGGCGGGGCCACCCTGGCCTTCTTCGCACTGATTGGCTTTGAAAACGCGGTGAACGTGGCCGAGGAGACCAAAAACCCTAGCAAGACCTACCCCAGGGCGCTGTTTGGCGGGCTGGCTGTGGCGGGGGTACTGTACATGCTGGTCAGTTTCACCGCCGCCATGGTGGTGCCGATTGATGTGCTGGCTGGCTCCACCGGGCCACTGCTGGAGGTGGTGCGTTTTGGGCCGCTGCCGGTGCCAGGCTTGCTCTTCTCGTTTATCGCCCTGGTGGCTGTCACCAACACGGCCCTGGTGGCCCACATCATGGTTTCGCGGGTGCTGTATGGCATGGCCAATGAAGGCGTGGTGCCGCGCGTGCTGGCCACTACCCACGCCACGCGGCGCACGCCCTGGGTAGCTATTCTGGCAACCACGGCGATTGTGCTGGCCCTGGTCAGCACCGGCGATGTGGGACGGCTGGCCGATACCACCGTGCTCTTCATCCTGGTCGTGTTTCTGCTGGTGCATGTCTCGCTGATTGTGCTACGGAAGGACAAAGTAGATCACGAGCATTTTCGTGCGCCGCGTTTTATGCCCTACCTGGCGATTGCTTCGTGCCTGCTGCTGCTGGCCCAGCAGAGCCTGGACACCTGGCTCTATGCCGGGGCGATTGCGCTGGTGGGCGGCCTGTTCTATGTGGTGAACTTCCTGCTGCGCCGCCGCTTCGACCAGCCCCTAACACCAGCGGGCCAGGAGCGCATCGCACCGGGGCAGGATTAGGCGTTTGCCACAGAGCGCACAGAGGGCACAGAGGATTGTTGTTTGCGCCACAGGCCGATGTCGTAAGGGCGAACCTTGCCTACCCCGTAGGGTGTGTTCGCCCTCGTTGCGTGCGTTGCCCACACCCGGTAACGTAGTGCCGCCTTCAGGCGGTTTAGCGGGATACCGTTTGAAGGCGGCACTACATATCTTGAGTCGTAAACAACCCAAATTGATCTCATCTGGATAATCTGCGTAATCTGCAGATTGATTCATTGCATCATACTAGCCACCGATCACCCCGTTTCCAGGTCTGCCAGCGTTTCCCCAGCCCGGTAGATTGTAGCGTCCCCATTGCCCCGAAACATCGCAACCGACTGCCGCCCGAGCACCTGCCAGCGCTGGCCGCTGCTGGCAGGCAAGCGCACCAGGGCGGTATCTTCATCTATACCAACCAGGGTAACCCCCGTGGGCAGCGCGGCCAGGAGCGCCTCGAAACCGGCCTCGCCCACAAACAGGCGCATGCGGTCGAAGTGGGGCAGCACCGCCAGCCGGGGCAGTATCCCCAGGGCCGTGCGCCAGCGGGGTGGTTCGCCGTTGCGCATGGCCCGCACGCTGGCGGTGTAGCCTGCTAGCATCATCGCGCCCGCGCTACAGCCCGCCAGCACTGCGCCCCGCTGGTGAGCATTCACAATCGTTTGCCAGGCCGCCGTGCCATGCAGCGTCTCAATGCAGTGGTCGGGGCTGCCGCCTGAGAAGTAGAAGAAGTTCTGGTCTTGCAACGCGGCGACCATGGCAGGATCATCGGCATCGGCGCGGGTGAGCAGCAGCAGCGGCGTGGGGCTGGCTCCCAGGCGCTGGAAATGAGTCTCGCCCATGCGGTTCCAACGTTCGGGCTGCCCCGGTTCGAGGGCGCTGGCGGTGGGCAGCAGCGCCACTCGCCCCGCCGCGCCGCCCAGGGTCGCCAGTAGCGCCGCGTCGGTTTCATCCATCGCCGGGGTGTATTCACCGGAGCCAACCAGGGCCAGTGTGCCAGAAAGCATGTCGGACATAGCACGGTTCCTTTTGCAGCAGCGGACGCTATGGTAGTATAGGGAGCAAGAAACACGCCTGTCAACAGTGGAGTAGCCCGTGACCACATCAACGCCCGGTTTAATCGCCCTGCTCGGTTCGGGAGAAACGGCCCCCGCCAGCGGTGCCGTCTACGAGTTGCTGGCCCAGCGGGTGGGCAGCCCCTTGCATGTGGCGGTACTGGAAACGCCCGCCGGGTTTCAGCCCAACTCGGCCCTGGTGGCGGGCAAAGTGGCCGATTTTTTACAGGTGCGCTTGCAAAACTACCGCCCCACGCTGGAGGTGCTGCCCGCCCGCCAGCGCTACACGGCTTTTAGCCCCGACGACCCGGCCACCACCGAGGGGCTGCGGCGGGCAAACCTGATCTTCCTTGGGCCAGGCAGCCCCACCTACACCGCCCGCCAGTTGGGGGGCAGCCTGGCCTGGCAACGGCTGATAGCCCGCCAGCGCCACGGCGCAGCCCTGGTTGCCGCCAGCGCCGCCGCCATCGCCCTGGGTGCCTTTACGCTGCCAGTGTACGAGATTTACAAAGTGGGGCTGGAGCTGCACTGGCAGCCGGGACTGAACCTGTTTGCTCCCTACGGCTTGCAGCTCTTGATTGTGCCCCACTGGAACAATAGCGAAGGCGGGGCCGAACTCGACACCAGCCGCTGCTACATGGGCCAGGCCCGCTTTGCCCGCCTGCTGGCCATGCTGCCACCCGGCCTGTGTACAGTGGGAATAGACGAGCATACCGGCCTGGTCTTCGACCTGGCTGCGGCCCAGTGCCGAGTGCTTGGGCGGGGCGGCGTGACGCTGCTGCGCAACGGGCAGGAACAGCACTTTCCCCGCAATAGCAGCTTCGCCATGCACGAACTGGGGCCATTCCGTATGCCGCCACTGGATGAGGGCCTGCCCGCCGAGGTGTGGCAGGCCATGGCCGACGGGCCAGCCGCCGAGCCTGCGCCGCCCGTCGCCCCGCCTGAGGTGCTGGCGCTGGCGGAAGCACGGCAGGCCGCCCGCGAACGGCGTGACTGGGGGGCAGCAGACGCTGCCCGCAACCAGCTCGCCGCGCTCGGGTGGCACGTGCGCGACACGCCCGACGGCCCGGTGGTGGAGGCGTTGGGGTGATGGAGCGGTTGGCAGGTAGCAGGTAGCAGGTAGCAGTTGGCAGTTGGCAGTTTAACGCAGAGGCGCAGAGGAAACAAACATAATGCCCTACAGCCCTCGGTGCGCTGCTCATCGTTGCTGATATTGAACAACAATGGCGTCATTGTAGAGACGCCGCGTTGGGGCGTCTCTACAATGTAACGCATTGCATAGCAGTGAAACTCCGCTGTCAACAATGTTATGCAATGTGTTTTTCGGCGTGTGATTGGAGTTATATGGGCGTATTCAACATAGCCAACACTCCTAAGTCCACTAAAAAAGTTGGCACGAGTATCTTGTTCATCAATGAGTCCCACCAGGTGCTGTTGTGTTTGCGGGACGACAAGCCCGGCATCCCGTTTCCCAACTGTTGGGATGTGCCGGGCGGCGGCGTTGAAGGTGAGGAAACGCCGCTTGCATGCATCACACGGGAAATGCATGAAGAAATCGGCCTTGAGTTGCACGAACCGATGCTATT
>JALONX010000206.1 GCA_025454695.1 Chloroflexaceae bacterium | reverse complement strand
CCCGCATCACCCGCCAGTTGCGCCAGCGCGATATTGACGATGCCGTGACGCTGGTGAGCGGCCATGTGGTGGATTGGAGCGGCGGTACCCGCATTGGCGATGCGGTGAAATTGTTCAACTACCAGTGGGCGCGGCGGGTGCTGGGGCGGGGGCCAGTGGTGCTGTTGATCAGTGACGGCTGGGATCGGGGCGACCCGGCCATGCTCAGCCGCGAGATGAACCGGCTGCAACGCTCCTGCCACCGCCTGATCTGGCTCAACCCGCTGCTGGGCAACGCCAACTACCAGCCGCTGACGCTGGGCATGCAGGCGGCCCTGCCCTACGTTGATGACTTCCTACCCGTGCATAACCTGGTGAGTCTGGAGCAACTGGGCGAGAAACTTTCCTCCCTCAGCACCCAGAAGCCAGCCCGGCGGCAGGCGGTGGTTCGGGAGAATGGATTGGGGATTGGAGATTAGCGATTGGCGACTTCTGCGCCACAACTCACTTTTGACACCGTAAGGACGCCAATTTACAATCTAGACAAACCAGACAGGAAATGTTTATGACGAGAGAATGGCAGTTGCAAGAAGCGCAAAATAAGCTGAGTGAAGTGGTAGACGAAGCGCTCAAACATGGGCCACAGGTGATCACCAGGCGCGGTGTGCAAGCGGCAATAGTATTGTCATATGAGGATTACCGGCGCATGGTTGTAAACCAGGGAACCTTGTCGGAATTTTTTCGAGCCTCACCATTGGCTGACATAGCGCTTGATTTTAACATGACTCGAACTGAACATCCTTTACGTGATAATGCGTAGTGCGGACTTTAGTCCGCGTCTTGACCTATATGCGGAGTAACGAGTCTTTACAACATAATCCAGACAACCATCGGAACAACACGCTTGAGCGTGTTTTGGCCTTCCAGACGCCGAATTCATTCGGTGAACAGGGCGGCACCGCGTGTCCGGATTAAAAAGTAAAACTTCATTAGTCCGCGTCTTGACCTATACGCGGACTAAAGTCCGCACTACGTGTACCGTACATGATAAAGCTGATGTGAACCTTGTCTTAGCGAATTGAGTCCTGCTGGCTGCGGTCGGCGGTCTCCGGTCTTCGGTCAATATTTATGACAGATATTTCACACCAACTCGCCGCCGAACTGGCTGCCGCCCGCGCCCGTGGCGACCGCGCCAGCGAGGCCTATGTGCTGCTGGCCCAGGGCAAACTGGCCTTGCTGGCGGGCGACAAAGCCAGCGCCGACCAGAAGCTCGACCAGGCAGTGACCATCTACCAGAGCCTGGGTGACGGCTACAGCATTGCGGCCCAGACGGGCAACTACGGCTGGGCCTTGCGCCGGGCGGGGCAGCCCGCTGCGGCCCGGCCCTACCTGCTCCATGCGGCGGAACTGTTTGCAAAGCTGGGGCTGGATGAATATGCCGAACGCCACCTGGCTGCCGCCAATGATGGTGCCGCCCTGCTAACGCCGGAATTGCTGGCGAGCCTGCCGCCCGCCGTGCGGGGTGCCCTGGAACGGGGCGACCAGACCGGGCTGCAAGGGGCCGTCAATGCGCTTGACCTGGCCAGCCAGCAGCTGGTGTTGCAACGGTTGGCCGAAGCGGGCCTCATCGCCATTGCCGAAGACTCGGACGATGAGGCCTCAACCCAGTTTGAGCCACTGTTGCAGGATATCGTCGCCGTGGCCCGGGGAGATGGGACGCAGCGGGCCGAGATTGAAGCCGCCCTGACGGAGCTTGAATCGAAAGGCTGGCTGTTTGGCAAGGCTATTGCGGCCATCTGGGCGGGCGAACGCGACGAGGCGAAGCTGACGAAACGCCTGGATCAGGCCGATGCCACGATTGTGCTGCGGGTGCTGGAGTTGCTGGCCGACTCACGTTAGCCTTGCGCGTAGAGGCTCTCACAAAGGCACAAAGGCACCAAGGGTGAGCAAAAAATGTGCTGGCTGCTCACACTCGCTGCCTTTGCGCGAGGGTCAAAAACGGATTGCTCAGACAGCTTCTCTAGCAGTTTGCGAAATCGTTTAAGCTGGCAACATAGCGCCTGGTCGCATGGCAGTGCTGTCCAATCTGCAATCCTGCGTCAAGCTCAGGACAGGTCTGCAATTTGCTATAAGTACACTTCCTCAAACTCAACCTCACATGGCACGCCGGGGGCCACATGCATCACCTGGCGCTGCATGTCCATCAGCACGGCGCACACGCTTTCGGCCCGGTCAACCGGGGGTAGCCCCAGGTCGGGCGTGCGGCAGATGCAAAAGGGCGCATCGTGGCGGTCGCGCAGAATGGCCTTGAGGGTGGCGGCGTCTACCTGGCCATGGGCGGCGGCCAGTAGTTCATCGGCCCGGCTGAGCCGCTGGCGCGTGGAGGAGGCCGGGTCGAGCGGCTTTTCGCCCTCAATGGTTTCGGCATCCAGGCAGTGGTTGGTGTGAGCCAGCAGGCCATTGCTGGGGTGCAGCACACCCACGCCGCCGGGGGTTAGTTCCAGGCTCACCGCCTGCCCCGCCGCTTCCAGCACGGTGACACACGACGAGCCGCCAGCAGGCAGCCGTTCGGCCAGGGCCTGCGCTTCCGCCAGGCTGCGAGTTTGCAGCATGGCCCGCAGCAGCACATGCACCGGCATGCCGGGCGTCTGGCCGTCGGCCCGCGAGCGCAGCAGGTTGAGACTCACGGCCACCCCGGCGCTGTTGAGGCCGATTTTGGCCAGAATGCCGCCTTCGGTCAGGGTCAGCACAGCGGGCTGGCCGGGGGCGTGGATACGCAGCAGCAAGCAGGCCGCCCGCTGGTCGCCGTTCCAATCCCATGTCTGGGCCAGCCAGGGCACGCCCCCAGCGCTGGCTTCGGGCAGGGCCACCAGGGTGGTGCATTCACCATCGTCGGGCGCGCTGGTGGCGGGCAGGCTGGGCGGCGGCTCGTCGGCGTGCTGGGGCACCCCGGCGGCGCGGTTGCGGCTCATGGCGGCGGCAGCGTCGGGGTGTTTCACGCCCGCGCCAATGCCTGCCAGCAGTTCGGTACGCACATTCAGCGCCACAATCTCGCCCAGGTGCAGCCCGGCCCCGTCGGCAATACCTTGCATTTCCTCCAGCAACTCCGGGCAATAGTCAGCCAGCAAGGGCAAAAATTCAAGTGCCAGAGCCTGGCTGGTCTGCCAGTCTATGCCGCGCCGGTAGGCAAACAGGCGGGCGTAGCTGGCGATGCTATGGCGAATGAGCGGTGCAGCAGCTGCGCCGTAGTGCTGGCCCCGCTGGTGGGCGCTGCCACTGAGGGTGAGGACGGGGAACATGGGCACTCCTTCGGGCATTGACGATTGACGATTGACGATTGGCAATTGACGATTGGCGATTGACGATTGACGATTGATGGCGGCGACTGTTTGTATTCTACCAGAATGCAAGCCCCGCCTGGGACTCGTCGAGCGCTTAGCGTACTTCTGGGAAGATTGATTGGCATGGGAGCGGGTTGCTGGTTGAGGCTTGCGTGCCGTCCACCTCCCAGGTCAGCTCCTCGCCCGCTTGCAAGGACACCTGGAAGATGCGGAGCGCGATGTCGCGCGGCGTCGTGGTGACAAAGGTAGTTGGTTGCCCCCGATTCTCGTCGCCACTGGTGAAGCGGTTTTGCGGCCCAATCGGGATTGTCAACGGCTCGGCACCGGCATAGCGGTAGCTGAACAGAGCCGTTCGACTGCCATTGCGATTGTCGCGGATGCACACCAGCGGGATGACCCGCTCCCGTGGGCGCGGGGTGGCCGTGGGCGTGGCGGTGGGCGATCCTGGGGTAGCGGTGGGCGATCCTGGGGTAGCGGTGGGCGTGACCGGGGTTGCGGTGGCCGTTGCGGTCGCGGTTGTCGTTGCGGTGGCCGTTGCGGTCGCGGTTGCGGTTGCCGTTGCGGTGGCGGTCGCCGTCGCCGTGCGAGTTGCCGTTGGGATGGTTGTCGCGGTGGGTGTGGCAGTCACCATGCGTGTTGGTGTGGCGCTGGCCGTCGCCGTGGCGGTCATCGTGCGGGTCGGTGTGGCGCTGGCGGTAGGCGGGGCCGTTCGGGTGGCGGTGGGCGGGGCTGTTCGGGTGGCGGTTGCTATGGCCGTTCCGGTAGGGGTTGGTGTTGCTGTTGTGCCACTCTGTGCCCTGGTGGCCGTGGGCGAGGGCGTGGGGGTGCTGGCGCTGGTTGCGGTCGCCGTGGCGGTTGGCGTTGCTGTGGCAGTGCGGGTCGCCGTGGCGGTGGCGGTTGGGCTGCTGTCAGGCCGATCAACTGCGGTGGCAACCGGGGTGCTGGTGGCAACGGTGGTGGAGCTGCGGGGCAGCGGGGTGCTGGTGGGCACGGGGCTGTTGCGGGTTGCGGTTGCGGTGTTTGTGGGCAACTGGGGGCCAACCGCCGCTGTTGCCGTCGGACTGGCTGTGGGGGCCTGGGCTACGGCGGTGGGCAGCGTGGGCGCGGGCGCAACCGTTGCGCGAGGGCCAGCGGGGGGCGCAGTCGGGTTGGGGCGGGCTGGTGCAGGCCGGGTGGGGCTTGCAACGGGCGCAGCGGCAACGGTGGGCGTGGCCGTGGGTGCTGGCGATGTGGCGGTGGCACGTGCAGTTGGGGTGAATGGCACCGCTGTGGCGGGCACAATCACCGGGACGATGGTGGGCGGCTGGGGGGCGCTATTGGGCACGGTGGGCGTGGCGGCGGGGGCAGCCTGCGCCACGTCGGGCGCGGGGGCGGGCACGCGGGCTACGTTCGTTGCCCATGGCCCATAATTGGCACTGCCAATCGAAAGCAGGCTACCAGGGTAGGTCAGCGGAAAAGGTGCGGCAAAGCGCAACGCCAGTTCGCTCAGGCCAAGCACGCTGAGCGAGGCAAAGACCAACACCAACAGCAACAGCAGGCGCAGTGGGCGTTCTTTAAGCTGCTGCCACCAGTGGCGAATCGTGTTTTTCAGGGTGTGGAGCTGCATCGCTGGTGGGCAACGTAAAGCTAAATGTACTGCCGTTTTCCGTACTGCTGGCGAGCCAGACCTTGCCGCCCTGACGTTCTGCCAGTTGCTTGACGATGGCCAGGCCTAACCCGATGCCGCGTTCGGCGGAATTGATGCCCTCGCTGTCGCCACTGGCGCGGGTAAAGCGCGTAAATAGCTGGTCACGTAACGTGGATGGAATACCCCGCCCGGTGTCACAAACATCAATCTGCACCATGCTACCAACACTGCGGGCGCGAATGGTAATCTCGCCTTCCGTGGTGTAGCGCCGTGCATTGTCTACCAGGTGATGCAGCATCGTGCGCAGGTGGCGCGGGTCGGCCAGCAGGGTGGGCAGATCATCGGGCAAGTCCAGATGCATGCTCAGGCCTTTGCTCCGTATCAGGCTTTGCAACGGCCAGATCGCCTCTTCCAACACCGGCTGCAACTGCACCGGCTCAAGCTCAATGGTGAGCGTGCCTGAGTCTAGCCCGGCGATGTCAATCACATTGTTAATAATGTTCGACATGTTGGCGGCGTGCTGGCGCAAGTTTTCCACAAACACCCGCTGGTCTTCGTCGAGCGGGCCGGCCAGGCCCCGCAGCAGCAGGTCGGTGGTGCCCCGCATCACCATCAGCGGCGTGCGCAATTCATGTGAAATGGTGCCAATAAAGTTGTTTTTGGCCCGGTCTACGGCCACTTCGTCGGTGAGATTTTGCAACACACAGACAAAGCCGAGTTGTTGCTGAAAATCGTTGATCACCGGACTCACCGAGACGCGCACAATCACCTCGCCCAGGCTGTAGAGGTTCTGCGCCCACCGGGTGTCGAAGCCTGGTACGCCTTCGGTCAGGCGCACCAGGGGCATGTCGCTCAGGCGCTGGGGCGGTGGGGTGTGGTCGGGCAGGTTGAGAAAACGGCGCGTCGCCCGGTTCATCAGCTGAATCTGGCCCTGGTCGTCACACACAATAATGCCATCGGCGATACTATCCACAACCGCTGCCAGTTTGCTGGACTCAGTGCTCGCCTCAGTGATGAGCTGCATGAGGTGGCTGGTCATGCGGTTAAATGAGAGCGACAGCACGCCGATCTCGTTCATACCTTCCTCAACCCGTGGCAATCCCTGATCGCTCCCCGAGATGAGCTGAGCGGTGTGGGCTAGCTCTTCTAGCGGGCGCGAAATGCCCCGTGCTATCTGCCAGCCCAGGGCAATGATTGCAACGATAAGGGTGAGTGTCACCACCAGCACCAGCCCCACAATTGTGCTCCACGATGAGGTAGTGCGGGCTTGCAACAGGCCCACCTCCAGCAGGCCCACGGTGTTGTTGCGGATTTGCAAAGGGGTGTATGAATTCTGGTAGGTCGCGCCGTTGATGGTTTCGCTGCTAAAAGAAGAAACCCCGCCGCCGTTGACGGTTTGTTGCACCAGGGTCGGCTCAAGCTGCGCCCGCGCCGGGGCACCCGCCATGCTGGTGGCAAGGGGGGTGCCGTTGGTGTCATACAGCGTGAGCAGCGGGGCCTGCGCCCGTTCGGCCAGCAGCGCCAAAAGCCGGTCGGAGCGAATGGCGACAATGAGACCGCCTACCACCTGGCCACCCTGGCGCACGGGGGCGATGGTGGCGAAGTAGGGCGTGTCGCTTTCGGGCAACTTCAGCAGCCCGGCAAACTTGTCGCCGGTGGGGTCGGCTTTGGCGGCTAGCACCTCGGGCACCAGCCATGTGCTTGAAAAGTCGAGCGGGGCACGCACCAGGTACGGGTCAGGCGAATCAAACGGCGCACGCTCGAAATCGGCCAGGCTGGTGCCACTGCGGTTAAAGGCAATCAGCCGGTCAATGTTCAGGTTATTACGGTTCAGGCCAATGCCAAAATAGGCATCAAGAGCTTTGCGCAGCCCCTCGCTGTCATTGCTGCTCAGGGCATCGGCAACGGCGGGGGCACCTGTGGCGCTGTTGCCAGAGGAGAAGGCGATCTCACGCAGAAAGTCGAGATTTTCCCGTTCCTGGTTCAGCAGTTCAGCCGTGGCAGCGCGGGTGGCCTGCACGAGGTCGCTTTCAAGCTCTTCCTGAGCGGTGCTGGCAACCATGCTAAATGCCACGGCAGCACCAGCCAGCGCCACCACCAGCGTGAGCAGCAGAAAGGGAAGAATGATTTGATTGCGCAATCGCGAACGTAGTTTCGGTAACAACTCGCGCATGATAAGGGCACCTTTGCCAGTGTCACCAGTGACCTGGGAACTACACGTGTGTAGAAAGGGCCGAACTGCAAACTGCTTTAACCATAAAAATAAGTATAAAGCAGGATAAAACGCGAATCAAGAGGACTACAATGCTGCGTAGGTAACATTTTTTTCACAGCGAGCAACGGCAGTTGGCAGTTGGCAGTTGGCAGTTGGCAGTTGGCAGTTGGCAGTTGGCAGTTGGCAGTTGGCAGTTGGCAGTTGGCAGTTGGCAGTTGGCAGTAGAGCCGCAAGATTTTGCGGCTCTACAAAGAGAAGCCGCAAGATTTTGCGGCTCTACTAACCGGCGTTATTCAGCGTTGTCAATCTGCGCTCGCTGGAGGCTGCCGCTAAAGTCAACGTAGACGCTTTTCCACTCGTTGAAGAAATCCAGCACCTGGCTGCCTGCCTCGCGGTGGCCGTTGCCGGTGCCTTTGGTGCCGCCAAAGGGCAGGTGAATTTCGGCCCCAATCGTCGGCGCGTTGATGTAGGTGATGCCGGTGTACAGGTCGCGCATGGCCGCGAAGGCCTTGTTCACATCGCGGGTGTAGAGCGACGACGAAAGGCCGTAGGGCACGTTGTTGGCCACGTCCAGCGCCTCTTCAAAACTATCCACGGTGATGACGCTGAGCACCGGCCCAAAAATTTCTTCCTGGGCAATGCGCATGGTGGGCGTCACGCCGCTGAAGACGGTGGGCTGCACAAAGTAGCCGTGGGCGTAAGCCTCTTCTGCGAGGGCTGCACCACCGCAGCGCAGTTCGGCCCCTTCGTTTTTGCCAATCTCCATGTAGTTCAGCACCCGCTCAAACTGCTTGTTGTTGACCAGCGGCCCCATCTGCACATTGGCGTCTAGCCCATTGCCGATGCGGATTTGCTGGGCCTGGGCCACAATGCGTTCAGTCAGCTCTTCAGCCACGCCCCGCTGCACGATCAGGCGGCTGGTGGCGGTGCAACGCTGGCCGGTGGTGCCAAACGCGCCCCACACCACCCCGGCCATCACCAGGTCGAGGTCGGCGTCATCCAGCACAATCATGGGGTTTTTGCCGCCCATCTCCAGGCTCACCCGCTTGATCTGCCCGGCTGCGGCCTGGTTCACCAGCTTGCCCGTGGCAGTAGAGCCGGTGAACGACAGCACCGGCACATCGGGGTGTTCCACCAGCGGCTGGCCCGCCCCTGGGCCAAAGCCGGTGACAATATTGACAACTCCCGGCGGCAGGCCCGCGTCCATCAGGCATTCCACCAGGTTGTAGGTGCTGATGGGCGCATCTTCCGCCGGTTTGATCACCACGGTGTTGCCGCTGACCAGGGCTGGCAGCATTTTCCACGAGGGAATGGCCATGGGGAAGTTCCAGGGCGTGATGAGTCCACACACGCCCAGGGGCTGGCGAATGCTCATCTGGAACTTGTTGGGCATCTCGCTTGG
>JALONX010000205.1 GCA_025454695.1 Chloroflexaceae bacterium | reverse complement strand
TTGCGAGAGATTGTTCCGGGAGTGTCTATGCAGGCCACCTACCGCTTTGGTTTCGATATTGGCGGGACGTTTACCGACTTTGTGCTGTGCAACGTCCAGACGGGCCAACTCTTCACCTACAAGACGCTGACCACGCCCGACAATCCGGGCCAGGCGGTGATTGAAGGCTGGAAGGAGTTGCTGGAGCGTGTCGGTGCGCCTGGCAACGCCGTCGAGTTGAGCATCCACGGCACCACCCTCATCACCAACGCCCTGATTGAGCGCAAAGGTGCCCGCACCGCCCTGCTCACCACCAGCGGCTTTGGTGACACCCTCGACACCCAGCGCGAGATGCGCTACGACATCTACGACCTGCACTCGCCGCCGGTGCAGCCGCTCATTCCCCGCTCGCTGCGCTGCGAGGTGGATGAGCGCATGGGGCCGTTTGGCGAGGTGCTCACGCCGCTGAGTCCGGCCTCCCTGGAAACGGTCGCCGAGTTCATCGGCAAGATTGACCCGCAGGCGGTGGCGGTCTGTTTTCTGCATAGCTACCGCAACCAGCACCACGAGCAGCAGGTGGCCGCCTTTCTGCGGGAACGCTTCCCCGGCCTGGCGATTGCCCTCTCGTCGGAGGTGGCCCCGGAAATCCGCGAGTACGAGCGCATGTCCACCACGGTGGCCAACGCCTACGTGCAGCCAATGGCCTCGCGCTACCTGCTTGACCTGGAAACCCAGTTGCAGCGGCTGGGCTACCCCCGCGATCTGTACCTGATGCTCTCGTCGGGCGGCATTACGGTGGCCGAGACGGCGGCCCACTTTCCCATTCGCCTGGTGGAGTCTGGCCCGGCGGCGGGGGCGCTGGCGGCGCTTTTTTATGGTGAACTGGTGGGCGAGCGCGACTTGGTCTCGTTTGACATGGGCGGGACGACCGCCAAGATGTGTGTCATCGCCCGTGGCCGCCCCCATATGACCCACACCTTTGAGATCGCCCGCATGCACCGCTTCAAACGGGGCAGTGGCCTGCCGGTGCGTATCCCCGCCATCGAGCTGATCGAGATCGGGGCGGGCGGCGGCTCCATCGCCCATGTGGACGACCTGGGCTTGCTTAAGGTTGGCCCCCAGAGCGCTGGGGCTGCGCCTGGCCCGGCCTGCTATGGGCGGGGCGGCGCTCAGCCCACCGTGACCGACGCCAATCTACTGCTCGGCTACCTCAGCCCGGACTACTTCCTGGGCGGGCGCATGCGCCTCGACACGGTGGCGGCGGAGGCGGCCATGGTGCCGCTGGCGGAGCAGCTAGAGCTGAGCGTGGCCGATGTGGCTTACGGCATTCACCGGGTGGTAAACGAAAATATGATCTCGGCCACCCGCATCCATGTGGCCGAACGGGGCATTGATCCCCGGCGGGTGATGCTGATGGCCTTTGGCGGGGCCGGGCCAGCCCACGCCGATGCCATCGCCCGTGCGCTGAAGATGCGGGGCTTTATCGTGCCGACCAACGCCGGGGTGGCCTCGGCCCTGGGCTTTCTCACCGCGCCCACCTCGTTTGACCTGGCCCGCACCCACCCTGGCCTGGTGACCGCGGAGCGCCTGGCCGAGCTTGACACAGTGTTTGCAGCCCTGGCTGCTGAAGGGCGCACCACACTGGAACGGGCCGGAGTGCCTGCTGAAGCCATGCACTTTCTCCCCGCCGCCGACCTGCGCCATGTGGGGCAGGGCCACGAGATCAGCGTGAGCCTACCGGAAGGACAACTGACCAAGCTAGGGCTGGAAGGGCTGCGCGAGCTCTTTTTTGAGCGTTATGAGTCTATCTATGGCTATGCCCACCGCCACCTGGAGCTGGAGGTAATGACCTGTCGCCTTACCGCCACCGGTGGCTCGCCCAGGCTGGCACTGGAACGCATCGCCCACGACCCGGCCTCCGTGGAGCGGGCCAGAAAGGGTGAACGCCCGATCTACGTGGCGGTGTGGGGCCGCTTTGCCGAGGTGCCAGTCTACGACCGCTATGGGCTGCGGGCGGGGGCTGAGTTTCACGGCCCGGCGATTGTTGAAGAGCCGGACTCAACGACGGTGATCGGGCCAGACACGCTGGTGACGGTAGACGACTACCTCAACCTTGTGGTGCGCTTCGAGGGGTAATGGTTTCCCCCTGTTGACATGTGGCGCAAGGATGGCTATACTCTCTGTGCCCATTGTTAACAGTTAACAATACAAGGATGTATGACACAAAAACCATTCCATCCGATGGACGCCCGTACCCTGCGCACGAGCGTCACAGAAGCCATTCGACAGGTCATTCTCGACGGTGGCTTGATGCCCGGTGAGCAGGTGAACCAGGCCCATATCGCAGAGCAGTTGGGGGTAAGCCGGGGGCCAGTGCGGGAAGCCCTTGGGCAACTCGAAGAAGAGGGGCTGATCAAAAATATTCCCTACAAAGGCACGTTTGTCACCGAGATCACCCCGACCTATATTGCCGAACTCTACAGCATCCGGCGGGTGCTGGAAACATTCGCCATTCGCTGTGCGGTGGGGCAGATTACCACCGAGGAGCTGGCCCGGTTGCGGGAGATCATCGAAGAGATGCGGGCAGCAGCCGGGGCGGGCCAGGTAGATCGGCTAGGTGAACTCGACATCCAGTTTCACTACATGATCTGTTGTAGCGCCCGCCACAGCCTGCTCAAGCAGATCTGGAAATCGATTGAAATTGGGGTGCGGCGCTGTTTGACCCTGCGCCACCGCATCTACCATAACCTGTTTGATGTGATTGGCACCCACCCCGACATTGTGGATGCCCTGGAAGCTGGCGATGGCGAGCGGGCCAGCCAGCTGCTCGACAGCCACATCAAAGAGGCCGGGGATTTGCTGCACGGGCTGTGGGACGAAGTTCAGGCGGTGGAGCAGGTAGAGCCAGCAGTCTGATGTAGCTCACGCCAGGGCGCAAAGAAAGCTCACGCCAGGGCGCAAAGCCCACAAAGGAGTGCAGTATAGATGCGCCTGCAAGACACCTTTGCGCTTTAGCGCCTTGGCGAGAGAAATTTCTGACAGAGGATACGCATGAAAATCACCGCTGTAAAACCAACCATCATCAGCATTCCCCGCGCTGATACGCTGACGACTTCGTATGGCAGCCGGAGCGATGCCCTGACGGTGCTGGTGGAGGTCTTCACCGACGAGGGACTCATTGGCATTGGGCAAACGGCGGTGGATGCGCCCTTTTATGGTGAACCGGCTGAGGCGATTGTGGTCAACATCAAGCACCACCTTGGCCCGGCAATCATCGGTCAGTCGCCCCTGGACATTGAACGGCTCAACCGGCGCATGGTTGAGGCGCTACCCGACCACCTCTCGGCACGGGCCGGGGTTGACCTTGCGCTGTGGGACTTGAAGGGCAAGGCTCTGGGCGTGCCGGTCTACCAGCTGCTGGGCGGCAAATACCGCGATGGTATTGATTTGATGGGCTTTGTGCGCCACGCCGCGCCGGAGGAGATGTACGAGGCCGCGAAAGCCACCCTGGTGGAAACGCCCTACCCGGTGCTGAAGATGAAGGTGGGCATGGATGTGTCTGGCGACGTGGCCCGCGTTCGGGCCGTCAGCGAGGCAGTGATGGGCAAAGCGGTGATCCAGGTGGATGGCAACACTGGTTGGTCGCTGGCGCAGGCTATTTCGGCCCTGAGTGCGATGGATAAGCTGGGCACGCTCGGGGCGATTGAGCAGCCAGTGGCCCGCCTCGACGACATGGCCGAGATTGCCCGCCGCTTCGGCGCACCCGTGATGGCCGACGAGGCGATCTACGGGCCGGAGGACGCGATTGAGGTGGTGAAACGGGGGGCGGCTCAGCTGGCGCTGCTGAAAATCACTAAACATGGCGGCATTCTGAATGTGCTGAAGATTGCCCATATCGCCGAAGCTGCCGGGATCGACCTGTCAGTGGCGATTTACTACGACATTATTGCAGCGGCAGCGGCCCATATTGCCGCCGCCCTGCCCGCCATTCGCTGGCCATCGCCGCCCACCGGCCTGCAAAACACCATTCTCACCGAGTCCATCGAGCCGACCGGCCTGCATATGCCCGTGCCGGAAGGCCCCGGCTGGGGCGTAGCCCTCGACTACGATAACGTGCGCCGCTTTACCGTGCCGTTGTAGGGATGTTTGTTGCCACTGTTTCATTAACAACCGCTTTGCAACATTGCTTTTTTGGCTCTCGCCAAGCCTGCCCTGCCGTTCGATCCTTCGATTCCTCAGGGCAGGCACGCTCACGAACCGCTGGTCGAAGGGCTGCAAAGCTCGCCAGGACATGCAGCAGCATGTGACTGGCAGCATTCTTTGTGCCCCTTCGACAAGCCCTTCGATAAACTCAGGGGGGCCTCAGGGCAGGCTTTTGCGCCTTTGTGAGAGATTTTTTCAGTCCTTTGCGAGAAAGGAGCCGTTGTATGTAGCGTCTTACACTTTATCGGGTCAGCCGCACGCTATCTCCTGTCGAAAGAACATCGCCACGAAAGAGGTGTCTTTCATGCACAAACCCTTTGGCTTCAACCAGGCCGCCCTGGCGGCCCTGCTGGTGATGACCATTGTCATCAGCGCCTGTGGACAGGCTCCCCAGAGTGCGGCCCCCACCGCCGCACCCGCTCCGGCTCCCACGACTGCCGCCGCGCCTACGGCTGCCGCTCCGGCTCCCACGGCTGCTGCCGCACCCACCGCTGCCGCCGCACCCACGGCCGCGCCTGCCGCTGCCACGGGTGGAAAGACCGTCACCGTTGGCCTCAAAGAACTGGTCACCTCGTTCGATTATCCCTATGACTGGGCGATTGTGGCCACCTGGATTCACTCCAACATTGGCGACTGCCTGGTATGGCGCGACCGCGAAACGGCCAAATTTGTCCCCTGGCTGGCCGAGTCGTGGGAGAATGTCAACGATACCACCTGGCGCTTTAAGCTCAAGCAGGGCATTACGTTCCACAACGGCGAACCTTTTAATGCCGCTGCGGTCAAATACACCATTGACCGTATCCAGGCCGACGAGAAGGCCCTGGTTTTCCCCCAGTGGCGCTTTATCAAAGAGATCAAGGTCATTGATGACTACAACATGGAGTTCGTCACCACCGGCCCGGAACCAGCCTTTTTGAGCAAGATGTCAGGCACGGCCTGCCAGGTAGTGCCGCCGAAGTACACGGAAGAGGTGGGCAAAGAAGGTTTTGCCCAGAAGCCGGTTGGCACTGGCCCGTTTAAGTTTGTGGAATGGAAGAAAGACGATCGGGTGGTGCTGGAAGCCAACCCCGACTACTTCCAGGGTAAGCCCGGCATTGACCAGCTGATCTTCCGGGCCATTCCCGAAGACTCGACCCGCGTGGCCGAACTGCTCACCGGCGGCGTGGACATGATCATCTCGGCCCCCATGCAGGACTGGCAGCGTATTGAGGGCAACCAGAACCTGACCCTCGATCGCTTCCTTACCACCCAGGTGCAGCTGATTGCCCTGCGGTCTGGCCCTTCAAAGACCTTTGAGGACTGGACGGGAATTACATCTAACCCGAAGGTGCGTGAAGCGGTGGCCTACGCCATTGATCGCCAGGCCCTGGTTGAACTGCTCGGCGGCATGGCCATCCCCACCATGACCCGCATTACTCCACCAACGCTTGGTTCCAGCCCCAAACTCTACAACTCGGTTGGTACCTATGACCCGGAGAAGGCCCGCCAGTTGCTGCAAGAGGCCGGCTACAATGGCGAAAAGCTGACCTTCCATTCCACCACCGCCTGGCCCATGCAGAAGGAAGTGACCGAGGCGATTGCCGCTATGCTCACCGATGTGGGGCTGAATATTGACCTGCAAATCCTGGAGATCACCGCTTTCCGCGAGCAGGTCTACGCTCCCCGCAAGAACCAGGAAATCTACATGGACGCCCTGGGCAACTCGTTTTTCGATCCCTGGATCACTGTGCTGGCGGAGCAGTCGGATCGGCGGGAGCGCAGCGGCTGGAACGGCCCCCAGGCCGATGAGGCTGACACGCTCATTCGGGCCGCCGCTGTGAACATGAACGCGGCGGAGCGGGCCAAGCAGTACGAGCAGATTCAAGACCTGCTGCTGGCGGAAAATGGTGGCCCCTACGTCTTCCTCTACCAACTCAAGGACACCGTGGCCCGCAACAAGAAGGTGAGTTTCACCCCACCACCAGACGGCTTCCTCTGGTTCGGTAAAGCGTCGGTGAATTAGCGCGAATTGCGTACTGCGTGAGTCGTGGCTCACCCCGGCTTACGCAGTACGCAACAGCTCAATTGCATGTCCAGGCAGCCTGTTTGGATGGATGAATAGCAGAAACCGCATTTTGATGCGAAATCTGGCCATGTTTCCCACAAGCTCAAGATCAATCGTAAATCTAAAATCGTAAATCGTAAATCCACTATGGGCCACTACCTCCTCCGCCGCCTGCTGCAGATGATCCCCGTGTTGATCGGCTTGACGATCATCATTTTTGGGGTGACCCGTTTACGGGGCGACCCGACCTATCAGTTTGTGCAGGCCGATGCCAGCCAGGAGGAGATTGACGCGGTACGACGGGCCTATGGTTTCGACCGTCCGCTACTTGAGCAGTATCTGGTGTTTGCCGCTGGCGTGCTGCGGGGCGACTTTGGCGAATCGTTCCGTTTTCGGCAACCGGCCATGCCGCTGGTGCTGGAGCGGGTGCCCGCCACCCTGACCCTGACCCTCTCGGCGTTGCTGGTGGCCTGGCTAATTGCTCTGCCCACCGGCCTGATCTCGGCCCTGCGCCAGAACTCGGCGATTGACCTGACCGCCACCGGCATCTCGGTGATTGGGCGGGCCATGCCCAACTACTGGATGGGCATTATGTTTATCCTGCTCTTCAGTGTGCAGCTGGGCTGGCTGCCGGTTTCTGGCACGGGCGACTGGCGCAACCTGGTGATTCCATCTCTGACCCTGGGCCTGGGGCTTGCCACCACGCTGACGCGGCTGATTCGCTCCAGCATGCTCGAAGTGATTCGCCAGGAGTACATCACCACAGCCCGCGCCAAGGGTCTGGGCGAGTGGGCGCTGGTGTTTCGCCACGCCCTGCGTAACTGCCTGATCTCAGTGGTGACGGTGTTTGGGCTGCAAATTGGCTGGCTGCTGGGCGGCGCGGTGATTGTGGAGCAGGTGTTTGCCTGGCCCGGCATGGGCCGCCTGATGTTACAGGCAGTCTACACCCGCGACCTGGCAGTGATCCAGGCGGGCGTGTTTGTGAGCGCCCTGCTGATTATGGTGATTAATTTAATTGTGGATGTGAGCTATACCTTGCTCGATCCGCGCATTCGCTATTAATGGCCCAGACGACGACAACCACAACCGCGCTAAAGTCCCCTGAGTCGCTGATTCGTGAGCGGCCACGGGTGGGGCGCTTTGCCCTGGCGATGCGACGATTGAGGCGTAGCCCGGTGGGACTTATTGGTGCGGTGATTGTGGTGGCGGTGGTGATTGCAGCCATCTTCGCCCCGGCCCTTGCGCCCCATAACCCCACCAGGCTGCAACTGGGACGGCGCTTTCTGCCGCCAGTCTGGATGGAGGGCGGCAGCTGGGCTTACTGGCTCGGCACCGACCAGCTTGGCCGTGACATCTGGAGCCGCATCCTCTACGGCTCGCAAATTTCGGTGTTTGTGGGCGTGGCGTCGTCAATTTTCTCCGGGATTATCGGCGTGCTGATTGGCCTGGTGGCTGGCTTCTACGGCAAACTGGTGGACTCATTCCTGTCGCGGGTGGTGGATACCTTTCTAGCCATCCCCTTCATTGTGCTGGCCCTGGCAGTGGCAGGTGTACTTGGCCCCGGCCTGCTCAATTTGATTATTGTGCTAACGGTGACTGGCTGGGTGACCTACGCCCGCGTGGTGCGGGGCGAGGTGCTGGCGGTGAAAGAGCGAGACTACATCATGGCCGCCCGCGTGATCGGCCAGCAAAACTGGAAGATCGCCCTGAGTCATATCCTGCCCAATGTGGCGGCCTCGGTGATTGTGCTGACGACGCTGAATGTGGCCACCACTATCATCGCCGAGTCGTCGCTGAGCTTTCTGGGCCTGGGCGTGGACTCACGCACCGTCACCTGGGGTTCCATGCTGGCTGACGGGCGCGAACATATCGCCACCTCCTGGTGGATGGCGACGTTTCCTGGCCTGGCGATCACCATCACCGTCCTGGGCATTATCTTCGTCGGCGACTGGCTGCGCGATGTGCTTGACCCGAAGATGAAAGAATAGTTTTCACCGCGGAGGACGCGGAGCGCACGGAGAGTGGAACACAAAGGGGATGAGGGAGATGGTTCTGAGCGTCCAGGCGCAATTTCCTTTATTTCCTTCATTTCCCGGCTCGGTTCTCGGCATTTACGCATTATGCATTACGCATTACAGTTCTTGGTTCTTGAACTATGACCACACTCGTCACCGGGGCAGCCGGTTTTGTGGGCCTGAATATTGTGCGCCGCCTGGCCGAGCAGGGCGAGCCGGTAGTGGCGCTGGCCCGGCAGAAACCCGACGCCGCCACCTTGCGTTTTTTAGACGGCGTCCTGGGGCTGGTGCAGTTTGCCCCTGGTGATGTACGTGATCGGGCCGGATTGGCCTATCTGGCCCAGCACCACCAGGTGCGGCGGCTGGTGCATGGCGCGGCGGTCACGTCGGCGGAGA